>JBGSKB010000080.1:0-2617 GCA_041741395.1 Melioribacteraceae bacterium | reverse complement strand
ACTTTTGAAAAATAATCTAATCCCGCTTTTGATGCTGCATAAATACTACTTTTTGTAAAGACGGTTTTGGTGGCAACAGATAAAATATTAATTATCGTTCCGGAATTATTTTCAATCATTTCTGGTAAAACTAATTTTGTTGAGTAGATTGATCCCAATAAATTTACTTTAATAATTTGATCAATTTCTTCAATTGAATTTTCTATGAATGGTTTGAATGACGTTATTCCGGCATTATTTATAAGGCAACTAATATTATAATTTTTTTTAAGATTATTAATTTTTTCATTCAAATCAGAAAAATCAGAAATATCATTTTGAAGCGGAATAATTTCTGAAGAAGATTTACTTTCTGAAATTAATTTTTTAATAGGCTCAATTCTTCTTGCTGAAGCAATAACATTAAAATTTGAAGATAATTTTTTCGTTAATTCTTTACCAATGCCGGAACTTGCGCCGGTAATCCAAATTGCATTTTGTTTTCCCATAACTAAATCCTTTTATGAGAAATCAAATCTAAAAATTCTCCTCTTGTTCTTGCATCATTTTTAAAACCGCCAAGCATTGCACTTGTTAAAGTATATGAATTTTGCTTTTCAACACCGCGCATCATCATACACATGTGGTAAGCTTCTGCAACAACTCCAACTCCAATAGGTTTTAAATATTCGTCAATAGTTTTTGCAATTTCTTGAGTCATTCGTTCTTGAACTTGTAATCTTCTTGCAAAGATTTCAACAATTCTTGGAATTTTACTAAGCCCAACAATTTTTCCGTTTGGAATATATGCAACATGAACTTTTCCGTAAAATGGTAAAAGATGGTGTTCGCACATACTAAAAAAATCGATGTCTTTAACAATTACCATTTCGTCATATTTCTCTTCAAAAATTGCATCATTTAAAACTTTTTGAATATCCTTTGTATAACCGGAAGTTAAATATTGGTAAGCTTTCGCAACTCTTTCCGGTGTTCTTTTTAATCCTTCACGTTTGGGATTTTCACCAATTTCTTCTAATAATGAGTAAATATTTTTTTCAACTTTTTCTTGATTCAAAATTTTTACTTTCCTTTATATTCTACAAAATTATTTTCAGTTTCTTTCAATTTAATTGAGTACAATTTTCCAGAAGGAATTTTATCAACGAGTTCATCCCAAATTTTTATTACAAAATTTTCTGTCGTAGGATTTATTCCTTTTAAAAACTCAACATCATAATTAAGATGTTTGTGATCTACTTTGCTGATAATATTTTCTATAATAATGATTTTTAGTTTTTTCAGATCAATTACATAACCAGTTTTTTCATCAACTTCACCAGCAATTATAACTTCTAAAATATAATTGTGTCCGTGACCATTTGGATTATTACATTTTCCGTATAATTCAAGGTTTTCTTTATCGCTTAAATTCTCGTTATGCAATCTGTGTGAAGAACTAAAAACTTCTCGCCTCGTTACATATATCATATTAAACTTCTTGCAAATCTTTATAAACTTCTTCTACGTGTCCGGGAACTTTTACTTTTTCGTAAACTCTTCTAATTATTCCTTTTCCATCAATTAAAACAGTTGTACGTTCAACTCCCATATATTTTTTTCCATACATACTTTTTTCTTTCCAAACTCCAAACTTTTCAATTACTACTTTTTCTTCATCACTTAAAAGAATAAATGGCAATTTAAATTCTTCTGCAAATTTTTTATGACTTTTTACAGAATCCGGACTTATTCCAATAACAACTGCATCTAAATTTTTATATTGTGAAAACGAATCTCTAAAATCGCACGCTTCTGTTGTGCATCCGGGAGTGTTATCTTTCGGATAGAAATAAAGAATTACTTTCTTTCCTAAAAATTCTTTTAATGTTCTTTTAACACCATATGAATCTGGTAAAGTAATGGATGGTGCTTTTTTACCAATTTCAATCATTTTAATCTCCAAATTTTCATTTAACTGTTGATTCTTTTATTATGTTAGAATTTAATTATTTATTAATTTTTCTTCCAATTTGTAAGGTAACTTGAAATTCAATTTTATCATCATTTGTTACTCTTCCGCGTTGTTCAACAACTTCAAACCAAGAAACACCGCCTTCATTTTTTGCTTCGTTAACTGCAACTTTAATTGCATCAGAAATACTTTCGTTGGAAATACCAACTCTATTTATTATCTCGAATGATTTAGACATTTTTTTCCTTTCTTTATTAGTTTAAACCTTGTGAAAAATTAGTCAATTTATCTATATAATTAAAGCCAATTTTTATTTTCCAACGTATCACATCATTGAAATAATTTATATATTTTTATACCAAAAGATAATGGCTTGAAATTGAAAAACGAAACAGCTCACGATAAATTCACAAAGTTTCTAAAAAAGGAACAACATAGAATTACTCCGGAAAGATTTGAGGTATTAGATTTTTCTTTGGATTATAAAGGACATTTTGGTGCGGATGATTTGTATATCCAAATGAAAAATAAAAAATCAAATGTTTCAAGAGCAACAGTTTACAATACTTTAGAACTTTTAGCAAAATGTAATTTATTGGCAAAAAGAAATTTTGGTGATGGAATTACAAGATATGAATCGAGTTATAATAGAAAAAATCATGA
>JBGSKB010000079.1:0-4426 GCA_041741395.1 Melioribacteraceae bacterium | reverse complement strand
AAATAACTTTTGGAGAAGGCACAACTTATGGTGTTGAATTATTTCTTCAGAAGAAAAAGGGAAATACAACCGGCTGGATTGGCTACACGCTGGCTTGGTCAAAAAGAAAATTTAATGAATTAAATAATGGAAAAGAATATCCATATAAATATGATAGACGGCATGATATTTCTTTAGTACTTAATCACAAAATCTCTGATGGATTTGATGCTTCGCTGACTTGGGTTTACGGAACCGGAAATGCTATTTCACTTCCGTACGTTCAGTATTATGGAAGTAATAGTTTGTTTGATCAATATTACAATTACAATTTTGAGCAGTTAGAATATTTTGGAGAAAAAAACAGTTACAGAATGCCGGCTTATCATCGACTAGATTTATCATGCAGATTTATGTGGGGTGAAGAAAACAGTAGTATTCTTACTTTTGCGGTTTATAATGTTTATTCGCAGAAGAATCCCTTCTTCTATTATTTTGAAAATGATTATTCAAGTAATAAAAAATTATTAAAACAAATTACTCTGTTTCCAATTATTCCATCTATAAGTTATAGTTTTAAATTTTAAGAAAACAAATGATAAAATATTTGAAAATATTCTTGATAATGATTTTTGCAATAAGCTGCGAATCAATTGTTGATGTTGAACTGCCAAAACAAAATCCGGTAATTGTTGTAAATAGTTTTTTTACTCCGGATAGTATTTGGAAAGTTCACGTTTCAAAAAGTATGGGAATTTTAGAAAGTTTTTCTTCGATAAATGAATATGGTTATTACGAAAATAAAATACCAATTTTAGAGAATGCAAAAGTTGAAATTTGGAATGGAAATTATTTTGTATCTAATTTAAATTACGCCGGAAACGGCTACTATACTGCCGTAAACACATTTCCTTCCGCAAATAATAATTATAAAATTGTTGTAAGTGCAGAAGGATTTAATTCAATAAATGCAGACGATGAAATTCCGGAAAGTGTTTCTATAAAAGATGTTTTGGTTGAAGCAAATTCCTCAAATGAATATTCTGTTGAAAATAATTTGACCATAACTTTTTCTGATAATGGAGACACAAAAAATTATTACCAAATATCAATATTAGCTGTTGAAAATTTTGAGAACAATATTTATAAGTATCCTCTTTCTTTTGAAAGTAATGATATTCTTATTGGTGAAAGCGGAATCTTGGAAGATGAAGAGAAAACTTTTTATGGAAATGCTGCATTTTTTGATGATGTAATAATTTCCGGGAAAGAATATAAGTTAAAAATATCTACCTACGATATTAATTATTTTAACAAAGTTTATATCGTTCTTTCTTCATTGAGTGAAAATTTGTTTAAATATTTAGTTTCGTTGAAAGAACAAAACGAATCTGATGATAATCCTTTTGCAGAGCCGGTTTTTATTCACAGTAATGTTCAAAGTGGATTGGGAATTTTTGGCGGATATAGTTCTTCGTTTTATCGAATAAAGTAAGTAAAAAAAATTTCAGCCACGAATGCACTAATAAAAAAATGAGTGAAATAATATACAAATATTAAAGTTATCCAATAATTGGAAAGTGTTTTGAAGTTCATAATAATTTGGGTCATGGATTTTTAGAGATTGATTATAAAGATGCGTTGGAATATGAATTTCGAAAATCAAATATTCCATTCGAAAGGGAAAAAGAATATTTAATCAATTATAAAAATATTATTCTCCCTTATAAATTTTTCGCAGATTTTGTTTTATTCGATAAAATAATTCTAGAGATTAAATCAACAAGTGGAATTGCAGAAGAATACATTGCACAAGCAATTAATTATTTAAAAGTTTCAAACAACAAATTAGCTTTAATTGTAAATTTTGGTGAACTCAAATTGAATTATAAAAGAATTGTTTTGTAATTCGTGTATTCGTGGCTAAAGTTTTTATTTATTCGCAAGGAATTACTTCACTCATTTCCGAAACACCATTTTCATTAAACGCTTCGATTGCAAAAAAGTATTCAACTCCTTTATTCAGAGCACGCAATTCCAATTTTGCTCCTTGATCATGAAAAATTTGGTAAGTCTGATAAAGTTTATCTTTAGCAATTCCCCACAAAATATTGTAACCAACTACACCATCGACCTTATCCCAAGTAATTGTTGCATTTCGTTCATCGCAATGTCTTTCTGCAAAAAGGCTTTTGGGAGTTTCCGGTTTTACATCATTACTGTTTCCAAAAACTCGAATTGCATTAATTGCCAAATTTGGAGTTGGAACATAGACATTTTCAAATTTTATATAACGCGCATCAATAGGTTTCTCAATTTCAAAATATCCATTTGGCTTATCTTGTTTTTCGTTCGATAAATCAACAATACAATCCCAATTATTTCCATCTTTTGATGCATAAAATTTGTATTGTGTAAATACTGTAGAATCATTAAAGAAAATATTTGATTTATAATCCGTTAAATTAATTTGAATTGCTTTCACGTTACATTCTTTTTGCAAATCAATAATTAACCATTCACCGGATTTATTTGTATTTGCAACCCAAAAAGTTCTTGGATTCTCATCAGTAATTTTTGTACAAGAAAAAGTATCTCGAACCGAAGAAACCGTTACTGGCTTCTTATAACTTAACAGCATCCAACCGGTAAATAATTCATCTTTATTTATTATTTTTTTTGTGGGTAAATAATGAGGAAAATCTCCAAATCTAGTATTTGAAAAAAGTTGATCGTCTTTATCAAAAAATGCCGGAAACATTGCAATTCGTCTTTCGAAATTCCAATTTACTGCAATCCAAGGAGTTCCGGTATTCCAATAATTTCCGTGCAAATCTTGAAAAGTATTTCCATGACCAGCACCTTGGACATACCCGCCCGGCTTGTATGAAATTGGATTGTAGGGTGCATAAGTAAAAGGTCCAAGTGGATTATTTCCAACATAAGTTCCGTTTGCATAAACATTATATTCTGTGCCGGGAGCCGAATATTGCAAATAATATTTTCCGTTATATTTTGTCATCCAAGCGCCTTCAATAAAAGGATCAATTTCATCGCTATGATTTAACCCAAATCTTTCCCAGCCGTGTTCATCTGGATCGAGGTAAATAAATTCATAAACATTATCATCTTTATATGCTAATTGTCTTTTGTGATCCAATTCGCAGCCATAAATTGGATACATATTTGAAGAACCCCAATACATAAAATATTTGTTTAAATCTTCATCATAAAAAAGTGCGGGATCCCAAGAACCAATTTCTTTCGGACGCCAAGGCATATAACGATTATAAAATTTTAATTTTCCGGTTTCCGGTTGAGTTGTATATAAAATTGGTCGTCTTTCAAAAGTCGATTGATAAATTAACATTGTATCTTTTACAACAAGTACAGCCGGAGCGCAATTATCTTCCATAGGCCACATGCTTGGTGTTACATATTCCCAATTGCTCATATCTTTTGATTTCCACCAGCCATTAGAAATTGTTGCAAATAAATAATATGAATCTTTAAAAGTTACAATTACTGGATCAGCAGCAGACCGATATGAAATTCTTTCATCAATTTGTTCAAAATTATAACGATAGCCAATATCCATTGGGTTGCAGTAAGTTTTTTGAGATTTTTGTTGAGCGGAAATTATTGTGAAGATTTGGAGAAAAACTATTAAAAGATTTTTTATAGTTTTCATAATATTATTTTTATTTGTGTATTCGTGGCTAAAAAATTGCCACTAATTCACGAATGGATAAATTCCTCAACTTTAGACAATGCCTCATCAATTTTGGAAATATCTTTTCCGCCGGCAGTTGCCAAATGCGGTCTTCCACCACCACCTCCGCCGACAATTTTTGCTAATTCACCAACAATTTTTCCGGCAGATAATTTTTTTGTTTGGATTAAATCATCTGTAACAACGCATACAATTCCAACTTTTCCATCAACTTCCGAAATCAAAACGCCCACACCATTTTTAATTTTTGCACGAAGTTCATCTCCCATGGATTTTAATTCATCCATATTATTTACTTCAACTTTTCCCTTGAAAATATTTATTCCGTTTTTTTCAATTGGATTATTTACAATAGAATCAATTCCGCCAAGTTTTTCTTTAAGTTTTAAATCTGCTAATTCTTTTTCTATTTTTTTCTTTTCTTCATTTAGCCGAGCAATTTTTTCATCGGCATTCCGCAATTCTAAAATTTGATTTTGAATATATTTTTCAACACCCAAACCCGTTACGGCTTCTATTCTTCTTACTCCGCTGGCGATTGATGATTCGCTGATAATTTTAAATAATCCAATTTGCGAACTATTTTTTACATGAGTTCCGCCACAAAATTCTAATGAGAAATCTCCAAATTGAACAACATTAACTTTATCGCCGTATTTATCACCGAAAAACATTAATGCGCCCATTTTTTTTGCTTCATCAAAAGGAATATTT
>JBGSKB010000078.1:0-2360 GCA_041741395.1 Melioribacteraceae bacterium | reverse complement strand
TGAAATTTAGAAAAACTTTCTTCTTGTTCTATTAGAAAATTTTCGAAACTACTAAGTTCATTTCTTAAATTTTCTATTTGAACTTTCTTTTCATCAAAAAGGGAATTTAAATTTGTTAATTCATTTTCTGTTAAATTAAGTCCGCCAACTGCTTCTTGAATATCATTTTGAATTCGCTCAATATCATTTGCCGATTTACCCTTTTCATATTCCAATTGCGAAATTTGTTTTTCAATATTATTTATTTCGCTATGTAAAATTTTCCCTTGATCAGAAATTACTTTTAAATTAATTCTTGAAGCTTCTTCTTCTTTTCCTTCGATAAAATTTCTAAGCTTACTTAAATTGTTTTCCAATTTGGGATATTCATTTTTCAAATCTTCCAATAATTTTCTTCTGCCGAAAAGCGAATCTTCTAAATTTTCTGAAGAACCGGCTTCAACAATTCCGGAGCTAGTAATATAATCTCCATCAAGAGTTATGAAATTAAACTCGGGGAAATTTTTAATTAAATTCAAAGCGCTGTCTAAAGTTTTTGTAATTGCGGTTTGGGATAAACTCTGGTCAAAATATTCTTTCCATTTTGGTTCAACTTCAATTAAACTATTTGCCCAGCTAATAAAATCGGAGTCTTTTTCAATTTTCTTTGATTTTCTGGAAACTGAAAATTCATTAATTTTTTTTAGCAAACTCTTTTTCTGCGAAGTTTCTTTAATTAAAAAATAAGCTTTTCCCAATTGGTTCTTTTTTAAATAATCAATTGCAGATTTTAATTCATCAATTGAATCTATTAAAATATTATTCAATACAGTTTTTAAAGTTGTTTCGATTACAAATCTAAATTCTTCTTTTGGCAAACCGACATCTGCTAAAATAAATTTATCTTTTGTCGTCCAGCCTTCGCTTTCAATCAATGCTTTTGAACCTTGAGAAACTCCTTCAAGATTATTAATTAAGTTTTGGAAGAATTCAATTTTATCTTTTACATTATTAATATTGCCTTTTTCTTCCAATTCTCTAACTCGCAATTCAGAAATTTCTTTTTCCAAATTTTCTTTAATTTCTAAATTCTTTGCATAAATTTTTTCAGATTCATTAAACTTAAACTCAACTTGATTTTTTTCATTCTCTAAATCTTCCAAATAACCAACGCTTTTTGCAATGCTTGAAGTAATATTCTGAATATTATTATCCAACTTTGCCAAAGTTTGATTGAACAGATCAATTGATTTTGTATTATTTGAAATTTTATTTTCGATAGAAGAAAATTCTTTTTGCGAATTATTAAATAACTCAAAATTTGTTTTATAAATTTCTCTATTGGAAAAAAGCTCAGTTCTTTTTTGATCCAGAAGAATTTTATTTTCAGCAACAATTTTTTCTTTTTCGATAAGATCATTATCTAATTGATTTAATTTTTGCAAAAACTCAATTATGTTTTGATCCGTATCTTCTTTCTCGATTGTGTAATCTTCAATATTATTTTCAAATCTGCTAATATTATTTTTGAGTGATTTTGTTCTTTCTTGAGATACTGAAATATTTTTGTTTAGATTGAATATTTTTTCGGTGAGCTGAGAAATAAAATTTGATTTTTCTCTGTAAGAGCTTTCCACCAAACTTATTTCTTGCCTAAGCTGTATAAGTTTAGTTTCAATTTCCCTTCTCTGATTATCTATATCTTCTTTTTGATTTAATAAAATTGCAGATTCACCCGCAAAATTACCAAGCTGATTACTATATAAATAAAATTCTCTTTCGGCTAAACCAAGTTCTAATTCACGCAATTCAGTTTGTAATTGATTGTATCGGTCAGCTTTTTTTGCTTGCCGTTCTAAAGATTTTACATTTTTATCAACTTCAGAAACTATATCATTAACTCTGGTTAAATCCTTTTTAACTTCATCAAGTTTATTTAATGAAAGTCGTCTGCGAAGTTTATATTTATTTACTCCGGCGGCTTCTTCAAACATTTTTCTTCTTTCTTCAGCACGGTTACTTAGAATAATTTCAATCATTTTTAATTCAATTACAGAATAGGCATTTGTTCCCATTCCGGTATCCATAAAAAGATTGGTTATGTCTTTCAGTCTGCAAATATTTTTATTTAGCAAATATTCACTTTCACCGGATCTGAAAATTCTTCTTGTAATTGTAACTTCGGAAAAGTCGGTAGGTAAGATTCCTTTATCATTCATAATTGTTAATGAAACTTCAGCCATGCCCATTGGCTTTTTAGTTCTTGTTCCATTAAAAATTACGTTCTCCATTTTATCACTTCGTAAAGTGCTGCTTTTTTGTTCACCTAAACACCATCTAATAGCATCAACAATGTTTGTTTTGCCGCAGCCGTTTGGACC
>JBGSKB010000077.1:0-11363 GCA_041741395.1 Melioribacteraceae bacterium | reverse complement strand
GATTTCGGTTCCGAGGATACCAAAATAATTTTTAATGAAGAGGCTATCAATTTGATGGGATTAAAAAACCCGGTTGGAAAAACAGTCCGGTTGTGGGGCTATGATATGCAGATAATAGGCGTAATCAAGAATTTTAATTTTGAGTCGCTGCGCGAAAATATCAAGCCGATGTTTGCCAAGTTGGATCCTGCCCGCAATTCAAAAATAATGGTAAGGATAAAAGCGGGAATGCAAAAGGAAACTTTGGCAGGATTGAAAACTTACTATGAGGAATTTAATTCTGGTTATACTTTCGAATACAAATTTCTTGACAAAGAATACCAGGCATTGTACGATGCCGAAAAGAGAGTCGAAATTTTGTCGCGCTACTTCGCCGGGATAGCAATAATTATCTCATGTCTCGGACTGTTTGGTTTAACAGCATACACGGCAGAAAGAAAACGAAAAGAAATCGGGATTCGCAAAGCGCTCGGTTCAAGTGAACTGGGTATAATTTATCTTTTATCAAACAGCTTTACTAAGATGGTTTTGGTATCCATTATAATAGCGCTGCCGGTGAGTTATTTCATCGTAAGAAGCTGGCTCGATGGTTTTGCTTTTAAAATTGAATTGGAATTATGGTACTTCATAGGTTCGGGATTACTTGCATTAATAATCGCTTGGATAACAGTAGGAATACAAGCGGTTAAAGCTGCGGCAGCAAACCCTATCGACGCACTTCGATATGAATAGATTCGAAGTGCGAAGATCCCGACGCAGTCAATCGGGAAGAGTTTATGCTATTTCTCAAAACATAAACTCTAAATCCGAATGTTTTTACCGTGGTCGGTAGATTGAGAAAAATATGAAAAGTTATATAAGACAGAGAAATTATTAGTTATTAAAAATATTGATGTAAATAAAAGTTTCTTTATAACTCCGGAGAAAAAATGTTATCGAATTATTTTAAAATGTTTTTACGCTCTTTATGGAAGCATAAACTTTATTCTGTTATTAACATAACCGGGCTTGCTATCGGGATGGCATCAAGTATCCTGATACTTCAATATGTGTTTCATGAATTCGGGTACGATTCATTTTGGAAAAACTCAGATAGTATTTATCGTGTCAGTCACGAACAATATCAGAATGGGAATTTACAACTTTATGGAGCCAAAACATTCGCTGGTGTTGGAGAAGCAATGCTTAACGAATTTCCTGAAGTAAAGAGTTACACAAGATTTATGCGAGACGAAGTAATGTGCTATACAGTTGGTAATGAAACCCGACTTAACAACCAGAATTTATATTGGGTCGATACAACTTTTTTCGATATTTTCCGGTTGGAGTTTGTTTATGGTAATCGTGAAAATTTGTTCCAAAATTATTTTTCTTCAATGATTTCTGAATCAGCTGCAATCAAATTGTTTGGTGATGTAAACCCAATTGGAAAATGGTACAAAGTTAACGAAGGTTGGACATTTTGTGTTACAGGAGTGTTCAAGGATTTCCCCGGGAACTCTCATATGAACATGAATTTTGTTGTAGCCACTTCATCTTTATGGTTCTATTTACAAAATTGGGATAATCAAAGAGGCATATTAAATTCTGAACAAAATAACGGTTTTGTCAGGACATCTCACTATTCGGATGCACAACAATGGAGAAATGCAAATTATTATACTTATATACTTACTAAAAGTAATATTGATCCTAAACTAATAGAAGAAAAGTTACCTTTATTTACAAAAAAGTATACTACTAACATTACTAATGAAGGTGGTAAAGTAAAACTATCACTGCAAAATATTCGGGACATTCATCTTTCTTCGAATCTTCAATTTGAACTTGGAGTAAACGGCGATAGAAAACTGATGATAGCTTTATTAGCAACTGCCCTTATCATACTGTTGATCGCATTTGCTAACTATATTAATTTATCAATTGTAAAATCTATGGACAGGGTAAAAGAGACGGCATTACGCAAAACAATAGGAGCTGAAAAAAATCAGTTGGTTAAGCAGCATTTATTGGAATCGTTTTTTATTAATTTAATTGCAATTCTCATCGCTTTGATATTTGTTGAAGTTATGAATATTTCATTTATTCATTTTGTAGGGAAACAACTTCTATTTGATGAATTAATAGAAACTGAATTTTTATTGATTATTCTTACTTATTTGTTTATTGGAACTACCTTATCAGGTACTTATCCAGCATTAATTCTTTCTTCTATTAAACCGGTCGACCTTTTTAGAAAACGACTTTCCTTGGGGTTAAAACACACATCTTTGCGTAAAATTCTGCTTGGTTTTCAATTTACCACCGCAGTTATTTTACTTACTATAAATTTTATTGTATATAAACAAATTTCTTTTATGCAAAATCAAAATTTAGGAGTAAATATTGATAAAGTACTGTATATGCGTTCTCCTTATACAATGATTCAAAAGCCGCAAAGATTAGATAGATTGCAATCGTTCAAATCGGAGTTAAAAAGAATATACGGCATAAAGAATTTCACTACCTCATCAAGTCTTCCGGGCTGCGAAAACACATGGCATATAAATGATGTGAGAAAAGCAGGTTCGATACCCAATCAAAAGAAAGATTTCTCCCTAATGGTTATGGATGAAGAATTTATTACAACTTTAGGATTGAAAATAATTTCAGGAAGAGATTTCTTTTCGAATGAAATAAGCCAGCATTCGGTTATTCTAAATGAAAAAGCCGCAAACTTATTGGGTTATAAAAAAGTCGAGGCTGCTGTTAACGAATTACTACAACTAGGTGATGAGCAATTTAGAGTTGTGGGTGTAATTGCGGACTATCATCATGAATATCTCAAAAAAGATATTCAGCCAACCATTTTTCTCTACGGATTCAACTGGTTGATGGATGTTGGTTATTACTCTGTAAGAATAAATTCGACCGATATTAAGACTACCATAAATGATATAAAGCAAACATGGAATACAATGTATCCCGAAGAACCGTTTGATTATTTTTTCCTGGATCAAACATATCAAAAGCAGTATGAAGCAGACCGGCAATTCGGAATAGTATTCAGCTCTTTTTCAATGATTTCGCTTTTCTTAACATGTTTCGGATTGTTCGCACTAACTTCGTATAATGCACTTAAGCGTGCAAAAGAAGTAGGAATTCGGAAAGTTTTAGGAGCTTCTGTTCCGAATATTTTTTATCTATTGAACAAAGAGTTTATTGTACTCTTAGCAATATCCTTTGTAATCTCTCTTCCAATATGTATTTACCTGGCTAAAATATGGCTCGTGAATTATACATACAAAATAAATCTTGACTGGTTTTTATTTGTAATTCCTTTTGTAATAATTACGGTCATTATAATAGCGGCAATGAGTTACCAGGTAATTAAAGCTGCAACTGTAAACCCGGTGGAAAGTTTGAGATATGAATAAAATAGTATTGTTATAAAAAATGTTACAAATTATTAATTAAAGATTTTTATCAGAATAAATTTCTTTTCATAATAAATTAATTTTAACTCCGCTAATGATCCATCGTCCCGGTAAAGTAACTCCGGGAATTTCCTCATATGTTTTGTTAAACAAATTTGAAACTTTAAAATAGAATTCAAATTGTGAAAAAGTTTTTGAAAGTTTTGTGTCAATAGAAAAATGATTTTCCATATTAATTCTATCTTCATAATTTATTGACCAACTTTGAATAATATCAAATGGCAGCTTATGAAAAATTTGTATAGTTAAATCGTGGCGCAAATGTTCAAGAGTATATCTTGATTGAATTCCTAAATCAACTTTATCAGAATTTAAATATGTATAGTCAAATTTAATTTGCTGAAAAATATTGTTCGTAAACTGTTCTAATTTTGTTACAAAACTTAATTCAAATCCGGTAGTATTTATTTCAGAAATATTTTCGGCGTTCCAAAGATTATCATTTGTATCAAAAACATAATCAATTAAATTTTTTCCATCTTTTCTGAAAATTGAAAAATTAGTTTCCCAAAAATCTTCAATAAAATAAATTCCAATTTCATAATTTGTTGATTCTTCCGGCTGCAAATTTTTATTGCCAATTGTAATTGGATCAATATAATAAAGATCAGTGTATGTGGGAATTCTAAAAGCTTTTCCAAAATTTGCAAATAATTTAAAATTATTATTTGGGGAATACGCAATATCAAAACCGGGCCAAAATTTCCATCCAAAGTTTGAATAGTTGTATGCAAATCCGCCCAAACTAAAATTTAGAGATGAAAATAATTTTATAAATTGTTCTGCAAAAATTCCCTTTTTTGTTCTTTCATGTATGCCAAGATTATTACTTTCAATATTATCAATAGAATATTCAAAACCTAAACTTGTAGTTCCGCCCAATAAATTTGCCGATGTTTGAATTTCTCCGCCCAATACATTTGTCGTATGATTATTTTTATAAAAACCAGGCTCAAATTTATTTAAAACAAATTCATCATCGTTTTTTCGCCAATAAATTTTTGGAGTAAAATTGAATAAAGATAAATTAATATCAGCAGAAATTGCTGCAAAATTTGTTTTTGTTTTCTCCGCTTGATTTGGAAATCTTGTTGTGTAAAAACTGTTCGCGCCAAAACCTTTTTTTGTATATCCATAAATTGAATTTAAAATTATATCTGAAAATCTGAATGAATTATTAAAAGAAAAATTGTAATTCTCAAATTCAGTATTGGTTCGGTAACCATCTGACTTTGTTTTTGATATAGAAAAAGTATGAAACGTATTTCCCAAATTATATGAAGAATTAATTCCTAAATTATAAAAATTATTTTCACCGCCGGATAATTCAATTCCAAAATTATTTTCATCATTTTTTTTGGTGATTAAATTTATCACTCCGCTAAATGCATTTGCTCCGTATGTTTTTGAACCTTGACCCTTTAAAATTTCAATTCTTTCTATTTGCGAAAGTGAAATTGGCAAATTCATATTGTGATGACCAGTTTGCGGATCAATTAATTTTATTCCATCAATTAAAATTAAAGTTTGTTCAAAACTTCCACCTCGAATTGAAACATCTGCTTGAACACCTTCCGGACCGCGTTGTTTTGTGTCAATTCCACTTATTTGCTCAAACAATTCTTGAATATTTGAAATTGGCAAAAGTTCAATTTCTTTTTGCGAAATTATTTTTACACTTCTTCCAATTTCTGAAAACGAAAGCGGAATTCGGTTTGAAGAAACTACAACAGAATCAATTTTATAGTCTACCGTATTTTGTGAATAATTATTTTTTACAAAAATGAATAAAAAAATTAAACAGAAAATTTGTTTCATTAATTCCTTCTTTAAATAAAATGAAAAATAAAATCGGCAAAATTATTTAGTTAATTATGTTGATTAAAATTTGTTTGAATTTTTGGGTTAAAAAAAAAGAATAAGAAAAAGATTGATTAAGATGAAGATTAAGAAAAATGGAGTTATGCAAAACAAGTAATGTCATCACGAGCAAAGCAAAGTAATCTTTTATATTATTTAGAAAATAAAAGATTACTTCGGTCATTCCTTCTTCGTAATGGAATTTTGAAACTTCTTCAATAAGATTCTAGAATATAAATCTAGGGCTAAAAACAAAGAACAAATCTATTTTTTATAAACTTGCAATATCTATATAAATAACATAAGCCATAAACATTAGTAAAATTACAAATCCAAAATTTTGAATTGCTAATTTTACTTTTATGGGAAGTTCTCTTCTAATAATTCCTTCTAATAAAATAATTACAAAATGTCCGCCGTCTAAAACCGGGAAAGGCATAATATTTATAATTGCCAAACTTAAACTTAGTAAAGCTAAAAACATTAAAAATGGAATTATTCCGGCATCGGCAGATTGCGAAGCAAATTTTGCAATTTTAACCGGTCCGCCAAATGAATTTTCAAAAGCAATATCGCCGCGAATTACATTCCCAAACATTTTAAAAGTTAAAGTTGTGTATCCGCCAATATTTGTTATACTTTTAATTAGTGATTCGCTCAAAGAATAATCTTTTGTATCAACTTCACCTAAATATGCATCACCGATATTTATTCCAATTAAGCCATTTGAACCGGGAGTTACACTTGCTAAAATTGTATCTTTTTCCCGTAAGACTTTTATTGGTAAATCAACTTCTTTATTTGAAGAAATAATTGAGATTACTTGCTGGGTTGATTTTATTTGAACATTATTGATATCCAAAAATATATCACCGCTTTGCAGTCCGGCTTTTTCTGCTGGTGAATCTTTCATTACATTGCTGATTAAAGGTTTTGTATCACCAATTGGGAAGAAATCTGATTGCTGAGATGCTTTTGCCAAAATATCTCTTGATGCAGTAAAATTAATTTCACTTCCGTTTCTTTCAACAACAACATTAACATTACTACCAAGATTTTCAATTAATAACGAATTTAATAAATTTTCCCAATCGTTAACTTTTGTACCGTTAACAGAAATTATTTTGTCGAATGATCTAAATCCAGCTTGATATGCAAGAGTTGTATCAGCCACTTCACCAAGTGAAGTAGTTTTCATAATTTGCTTTCCTTGAAAATAATTTACTCCCCAAAAAATTGCAATTGCGAGAAGTAAATTCATCAAAACGCCGGCTGTAATTACAAATAATTTTTGATAAGTTGGTTTTGCTCTAAATTCATAAGGTTTAGGTTCCTCATTGGCAAATTTAGTATCAAAACTTTCGTCTATCATTCCGGCAATTTTTACATAACCACCCAATGGTAAAAGGCAAACTTTATAATCCGTATGACCTTGCAGATCTATATCTTTTTCAAGATTACCAAATGTAAAACCATTTATTTGATTCCATCCGAATAATCTTTGTCCAAATCCAATTGCAAAAGCATCGGTTCTCATTTTGCAAATTCTTGCGGCTAAAAAATGACCTAATTCGTGAACGAAAACCAAAATAGCTATTGTTATAATGAAATAAATAATTGAGTTAACCAAAATATCTCCCTTGTATAAAAAAAATCATTTAAGACAGTAAGAATAACGATTTATGATTTTAGAATTAAATTATGAATTTCAATATCATTAATCATTTATCTTCAATCTAAAATCTTAAAATCTTGTTACTAATTCTCTTGTTTGACGATCACATTCCAAAATTGTTTCAAGATCAATATTAAAACTAATTTTAATATTGTTCAATGCATATTCGATCAATTCCGGAATTTGTGTAAAACTTATTAGTTTAGTTAAAAATTTTTCAACCGCAATTTCATTTGCCGCATTAAGTATACAAGGAGCTGTCCCGCCTTGTTCCATCGAATCAAAAGCCAATTTTAAACATTTGAATTTGTTCAAATCCGGCTCAAAAAAAGTTAACTCTTTCAAAGTTGGAAAATGCGTATTTACAAATTTACTTCCAAATCTTTCCGGATAGGTTAACGCATATTGTATTGGTAATTTCATATCCGGCAAACTTAATTGAGCCTTTATACTTCCGTCAATAAATTCAACCATTGAATGAACAATTGATTGCGGATGAACAACAACATCAATTTTACTTTTCGGCAATCCAAATAACCAATGAGCTTCAATAACTTCCAGACCCTTATTCATCATTGTTGAAGAATCAATTGTAACTTTATTTCCCATATTCCAATTTGGGTGATTCAAAGCTTCTTCAACAGTTACTTTTTCTAAATCAGAAATAGATTTTTTTAGAAACGGTCCGCCGGATGCTGTAACTAATAATTTTTCAATATTATGTTTTTCTTCACCGACCAAACATTGGAAAATTGCATTATGCTCAGAATCAACCGGAATAATTTCAGCGTTATATTTTTTTGCAGATTTAATTACGATTTCGCCGGCTGCAACTAAAGTTTCTTTATTTGCAAGGGCAATTCTTTTTCCTCTTTTTATACTTTCTAATGTTGGTGCTAATCCGGCAAATCCAACTAAAGACGAAACTAAAATATCATAATCACCATTCTTGGTAATTTCAATTAAACCCTCTTCACCAGTTAAAACTTTACATCCCACAATTTCATTTTGCAATTCTTCAGAATTACCATTTTTTACGACAACAAATTTTGGATTGAACTCTTCAATTTGTTTTTTGAGGAGTTCAATATTTGTATTTACCGTAAGTCCAAAAATTTCAAACTTATCCCTAAATTTTCGGATAACATCTAAAGTACTTATTCCAATTGAACCCGTTGACCCAAGAATTAGGATTTTTTTCATTTATGAGGAAATTACTCACTAATTGCAAAAACTAAAAATACCATTTTAACTCGCTATAGTAAATAGCAAATTAAGAATAGAATCTGTGTGTAATTGCAAATATGAAATTAAGAATAACCAAAATATTTACAATTTTATTTGAGTTAAAGACTTTCTTCAACAAATCATTTGCAGCTTCTGAATCAGAATTTGAAATTGCAGTTCTTAATTTTTTTGAATCCGGAATTATTTTCAGAAATGATATCAATAAAATTATTACAAAAATAATTTGTTTTGTTGCAAGCCAATGCGCGTGCGACATATCAAAAAATCCGTAACCCGAATTTATAATTATAACTGCAATTCCCGTTAATGCAATTCCTATTGATCCTACGATACCAAATAAATTTGACAATTGTAAATACAATGAAATCATTTCATTTTTAGTTTGCGGATTATTAGAAGTTTCTATTTTTCTTTTAACAATTATATCAGCTGCAAAATATATTAACCAAATTCCCGCAAAAATTATATGTAAAGCAACAATTGTTTGATAGTGTTGCATGGTTTTCCTTTCTATAAAGATTTAAGTTTTTGTAAAACATTATTGTAATCAATAATTAATCTTTTCATTAATTGTTCAACATTTGGGATATCATTTATTGATCCGCTGCTTTGACTAGCTTCAAGCATTCCTTCATTTAAGTTTCCTTCAAATATACCTTTCATTTCCCGCTTTTTACCAAGTAATTCTTTTTGAGTTTCCAAATCAGCACAATTTATTTCTAATTTACTCATTTCTTCGCTGAACTTATTTTTGATCACCCTAGCCATTCCAATTTTTTTTAGAATTAGATGAGTATCCTTATCTTTAGAATTAATTACAGCAAGTTTGTAATTTTCATGTGCTGAAGATTCTTGAGTTACAGCAAAGCGTGTTCCGATTTGAACAGCTTCTGCACCAAGAGATAAGGCTGCAAGAATTCCTCTTCCATCACTAATTCCTCCGGCAGCAATTACCGGAATTTTCAACGCATTCACAAGCTGTGGAATTAAACTTAAAGTTGTAATTTCATCAATTCCATTATGACCACCAGCTTCAACTCCTTCGCCAACAACAGCATCACATCCTTCACTTTCAGCTTTTAAAGCAAATTTTAATGATGGAACAACATGAACAACAATTGTTTCATTTTTCTTAAACTGATCAATAAATTTTCCTGGATGTCCAGCCGAAGTAAAAACAATCTTTACATTTTCTTCAATAATTACTTTTACTAAATCTTCAGCATCACCACGTAATAAAGGTAAATTTACACCAAAAGATTTCGAAGTTGCAGATTTACATTTTTGAATATGTTCTCTCAATAGTTCCGGTTTCATTGATCCGGAGCCGATTAATCCAAGTCCGCCATTATTAGAAACTGCAGATGCTAATTTCCAGCCTGAAACCCAAACCATTCCCGCTTGAATTATTGGATAGTCTATTTTTAATATTTCTGTAATTCTGTTTATTTAAAACTCTAAAAATTAAAAGAAAAAATTTAGTTAATTTTGATTCTGGAATACTTTTTGTCTACTTTTTAAATTCAAATTTAGAATTAAATGAATTTCTTAAGTAAAATAACAAAAGAGGTTTAAATGTCCTACTTTTTTACATCCGAATCAGTAAGTGAAGGTCATCCGGATAAAGTATCAGATGCAATTTCAGATGGAGTTTTAGATGCAATTCTCACTCAAGATCCAAACGCAAGAGTTGCATGCGAAACTTTTGTTACAACTGGTTTGGTTTTAGTCGGCGGCGAAATTACTACAACTGCATATGTTGACATTCAAGAAATAGTTAGAAATACGGTTAAAAAAATTGGTTACACCCAAGCAGAATATAAATTTGATTCAGAATCATGTTCGGTATTAAACGCAATTCATTCTCAATCTCCGGATATTGCAATGGGAGTTGATACTGGTGGAGCTGGCGATCAAGGTATTATGTTTGGATATGCTTGTGATCAAACACCGGAATTAATGCCAATGCCGATAGTTTATGCACACAAATTAGTTAAGAAACTTGCTGATATTAGAAAGAAAAATAAAAAATTAATGCCTTACCTCAGACCAGATGCAAAATCTCAGGTTACTGTTGAATATGATGAAAATAATAAACCACTCAGAATCGATACAGTTGTAATTTCAACCCAGCATGATGGAAATGTTAGTCAGAAAAAAATTAAAGCTGACGTAATTAAAAATGTAATACAAACAGTTATTCCGGCAAAACTTTTAGATAAGAAAACAAAATATCATGTAAATCCAACCGGAAGATTTGAAATTGGTGGACCTCATGGTGATAGCGGACTAACCGGAAGAAAAATTATTGTTGATACTTATGGCGGTTGGGCACCCCATGGCGGCGGAGCATTTTCCGGTAAAGATCCTTCAAAAGTTGATAGAAGTGCAACTTATGCAGCGCGACATATTGCAAAAAATGTTGTTGGTGCAAAATTAGCAAAAGAATGCTTGGTGCAATTAGCATATGCAATTGGTGTTGCAGAACCAGTTTCAATTTTTGTTGATACTAAAGGAACTGGAGTAATTTCCGATAATGAAATTTCAGAAATGATTAAAAAAGAGGTTGATTTAACACCCAAAGGAATTATTAGCAGATTAAATTTGCGAACTCCAATTTACCAGAATACTACTGCATATGGCCATTTTGGAAGAGATGGGTTTTCTTGGGAAAAATTAGATTTAGTTGAAAAATTTAAAAAGTATAAGAAAGGTTAAAAATGAACGAAGTAAAAAATGAAGTAGAATATATTCCTTATAAAGTAAAAGATATTGCTCTTGCAGAATGGGGAAGAAAAGAAATTAGATTGGCTCAAGCAGAAATGCCTGGTTTAATGACTTTAAGAGAAAGATATAAAAATTCTAAACCATTAAAAGGTGCAAGAATTGCTGGTTGTTTACACATGACAATTCAAACCGCAGTTTTGATTGAAACATTAATTGAACTTGGAGCTGAAGTTACTTGGTCATCTTGTAATATTTTTTCAACTCAAGATCATGCTGCTGCTGCAATTGCTGCAGCGGGAATTCCAGTTTATGCTTGGAAGGGAATGAATGAACATGAATTTGATTGGTGTATTGAACAGACATTATTCTTTGGAGAA
>JBGSKB010000076.1:0-2782 GCA_041741395.1 Melioribacteraceae bacterium | reverse complement strand
CGGTATTGAAAAAGGAAAAAATGATTTTGAAATTTGGACAAAAGGATCACCGGGTAATTTTATTGAAGTTGATTTTAAAATTGGTTCAAATCATACCATTTTCAAATTCCCAGCTGAGAATAGTTTTTGGACAAAATATTGTATTGGACAATCTATAAATGGCACAACAATTTTAAGTATTCCGGAAGACATTTCATTAGTAAATATTACTATAACTTGTTCAAACTATCTTAGCGGTAGCGTTAAAATTAGTGGAATGCGTTTACAAGTCAATTATTTAACTGTTAATGCAAATGAATTAAACTTTCTTTTTACTGGAGGTAATGAAGAAGTGATTGTTTCTTCAAACATTGATTGGAATGTTATTGAAAATTTAGAATGGGTTTCTATTTTACCAAGTAGTGGATCTAATACACATAACATTTCTATTGAAGTCGATGAAAACCTTGATACACAACCAAGAACTGGAACTATAACAATTGAAGGCGAAGGCTTAAGTTGTTCGGTTTTAATTGAACAAGAAGCATATGTACCTTCGCAACCTATTGAAATTTTATTAAATGTAAATCTTTTCTTGGAAGGAGCGTATGAAAGCAACAGAAATATGAACTCAGTTTTGTCTGCATTACCTGAATTTCCTATTGATCAACCATTTGGAGCAGAGCCTTGGAATTATTACGGAATCGAAACTATTTCTAATATTTCTGAAGATATTGTTGATTGGATTCTAGTTTCTCTTAGAAGTTCAACTGAAAAAGAGGATGAGATTTTCAAAAAGGCTTTTCTACTAAAGGCAGATGGGACTATTATTGACACTGAAGGAAATACTCCAGTTGTTTTTGTTCTTGAAGGGGAATATTATTTAGTAATAGAACAAAGAAATCATTTACCAATTATGAGTGCAAATAAATTGGATTTTCATAAAACCATTTCTTTAGAATGAGATTAAACATAAATGATTTATTCAAGGTTACTGAAATAGTCTTAAAATATTATTCATACTCAAATGTAATTATTAAAATTAATGACATTCGCTAAATAAAAAAGTTGTCAAATTAAGAATTTAAATTGATTGAAAAGTAATTTTAATGGTAAATTCTTAAGTAACAACATGATGGAAACAAGCCTAAATAATTTACTTCCAAAGATACAACCATTTAATTTTTCTCAAAGAATTATGAAATGAATGGTCCATTAAAACAATACCTTAGAGAATATCGTAAATCGGGTTTTGATTTCATTTTATCAAAGTTTAGCTAAATGTAAATAAGAAATACAAATTGAGCAGAAAAATCATTTGGTAGTTATGCTTGTTAATTTAATATTCATTAATAAACTTTTTGCTAATATTATAATTATATAATTTATAATTAATTTTTTTTATTGTTTTTTATTGAAATATTTTGCAAGTTTTTCAATCTGAATTATTTTTTAAATAAAAAAATATTATTACAGATTGAATTGCATAACTTTAAACAAACTTTGTAATAATCTTTATCTTAGAACAAGTCAAACGTATTTTTGTTTTGTTCTAGTATTTTTTTTTCTTAACATAAATTTAATTGTACAAGCAAATGAGATAGAGAAATTAAAAATTGAATATGGAACAAATGGTGAAATAATTTTTGTTGTTGATCATTTGATTCATCAAAACTATGGGGTTGCTTATCCAATAACTTATAAAATTGAGTTCCCTCCTAACAACTTTCAACTTACTGCTTTTAAAAGAACTAGTAAAAAAGATGAATGGGCAATAATAAACCCAAAAACTAAAAATGACTTATTTAATGGAATTGAAGCAGCAAGATTTGAAAACGATTCTAACTTTGCATATATCTCTGTCGCATTTTCATCAGAATCTGATTCACTTTTTATTAAAGTCTCAAATTCAATAGGTAATAATTTGATGACTTATTATAAAGGAATTTGTAAGTATTATGATAATCGCAAAGCTGTAGTAACAACAACGGCAGACGATTTAATTCATCATACTTACGGTTTTATTAAAGCATTTAATGCCTTTAGATCAAGAAATCTTTGGTTATCTTGTGGTGCAGTTACTGGATATATGTATGAAACCCAATGGAATGATTTACAAATGGAACTCGATTTAGGATATGTTGAAATAAACTCACATAGTTATTCGCACAAACCACCTCCTTATGAAGATACTTACTTGGAAATTGTTGGTTCAAAACAAGATATCATTAATAACTTAAATTTACCAGCCCTTTATAGAAATGGTGATAGCGAATATGTATATTCATATATTTATCCATTCGGTGGATGGGGAGGTTCTATAATAGATATTACTTCTGGACAAAATGGTTATTTAATAAATCGAACTGTTGTACCTGAAGAACATAGTTTAACTGATTGGAATTCTGAATATAATATGTTTAATAGAGTTGGCGTTGTCTATGAAGTTGGTGGTGTTTATGAAGACTTTAAAGGTGTATCTGATATAAATATTTTAATTAATACTTTTAATCAGGTAGTTGAGCAAGAAGGTATTTATCATTTTTCAATTCATCCAAACGATATTGAAGAAGTTGGCGATTGGGAAAAACCATACATGAGTGAACATTTGGATTATATAAGTAATCGCAAAAACATTTGGTATGTTGGTTTTGGAATTCTATATTTATATCATCTTCTTCAGAGTAGTGATATTAATCCAGTTTCTACAAATCTAAATTTGAAAGTGTTTTTAGAAGGTGCTTATTTAAACTCGGAAGAAATGAGCACATTTTTAGATGAAAATTTACCGAAAAAACACCCG
>JBGSKB010000075.1:0-2295 GCA_041741395.1 Melioribacteraceae bacterium | reverse complement strand
TTCATCAATAACAAGGAAGCCCATTTCATCACAAAGCTCCAACAATTCCGGTGCTGGCACATTGTGACTTGTTCTAATTGCATTGCATCCCATATCTTTTAAAATTTCGAGTTGTCTTTGCATTGCACGTTTGTTAAAAGTCGAACCCAACGGTCCATGATCTTGATGAAGATTTACACCTTTCAGTTGAACTCTTTTATTGTTTAATTGGAATCCATCATTAGCAGTAAACTTTATTGATCTAATTCCAAATTTTGAAATTTTTGTATCAACAATTTTATCATCAACAATAATTTGTGATCTTAAAGAATACAAATTTGGATTTTCAACATCCCACAATTTGGGTGATTGAAATCTAAACCATTGCTCAAATTCATAATCACCTTTGAAATTAACAGTATCAATTTTGTTTAGAATTTTTTTTCCATTTGGATCAATAACTGAGGATTGTAAAATAATTTTTTCTTCATAATTTTTAGAATTAGTAACTTTTGTAAAAGTTCTAACATCAGCATTATTCAAATCAGCTTTGGGTGTAGAAATGTAAGTGCCCCAAATATTTATATGAATTGGATCTGAAATTATCATCTGAACTTTTCTATAAATTCCGGCTCCGGGATACCACCGGCTTTCATGATTTCTTGTATCAACATAAACTGCAATTAAATTTTCTTCACCAAATTTTATGAGGTTAGTTGCATCGAAATAAAATGAGTTATAACCGTAATCCCATTGAAAAGCAAGTTTGCCATTTATATAAATTTTAGGAAATGCCATAACACCATCAAAAAGAAAAAATATTTTTTTGCCTTCTAACTCTTTTTCAACCTTGAAAACTTTTCTGTACCAACCTTCACCTTTCCATGGTAGTTTCGCAGTTTCCGGATCACCAAGTTTATCAAACGGACCCGAAATTGCCCAGTCGTGAGGAACTTTTATTCTTTCCCAATTTGAATCATCAAAAGAAAATTGTTCGACATTATTAAAATTCCCTTTTGCAAATTTCCAATCAGAATTGAAATTAATATATTCTGAGGAATATAAATTAGAAGTAACTATATAAAACCAAAGTATTATAAATATTTTATTCATTTTATTGAATTACCATCTTTTGATAATAAAATTTTTCCGAATATTTTATTTTATCAACCACTCAACTTTTTTATTAAATGGATCATTTTCCAGAGCAAATTTTCCATTTACTTTTTTCATAGATAAATTTTTAATGGAAGAATCTTTTGGTAAATAAATAATTCCTTCAGCTTTATCTGAATTACTTGTAAATACTTTTAATTCAATTTTTGACCAATCCATTTTCGCTGTTGATTGAGCCAATTCAATATGCGGAATTATTGCTCCATCTTTAACAAGTACCACAATAGGTATTTCACCCGCTTCAATATTGTGCCAACCGGAATTGTAGACTTTTCCGGTTTGATAATCTATCCAATTTCCTTGGGGAAGATAAACATTTCTACTTTTTACATTTTCAAGTAACGGAGCTACAAGCATATCAGAACCAAATAAATATTGATCATCAACCAGCCATGAACCGGGATCATCCGGAAACTCAACAAACAAAGCTCTCAACATTGGCAAACCTTTTTCTGAACAATCTTTTGCTTGAGCATAAATATATGGCATTAATTTATACCTCATATTATCTGCATTTCGAAAAGCATTCATAAAATCCGCGCCATATTCCCAAGGTTCGGTTGGTGGATTTCCATGACTTCTTGTGTGCGAAGTTAACATTCCAAAAGGAGTCCATCTTCTGTAAAGATCTTCCGGTTTTTTATTTACAAAACCGCCAATATCATGAGACCAAAAACTAAACCCGGAAAGACCAAGTGATAATCCCCCTCTAAGAGTTGCAGCCATTGCAGAGTTAGTATTTTCTGCATCCCCACCCCAATGTAAAGGATAACGCTGACTTCCAGCCCAAGTACTTCTTGCCCAGATTATTGTTTCTCCGGTTTTCTGTTTAGTAATTTCAGCTACTGTTTTATTATATCTTAGCGGATACAAATTATGTTCATAAAATCCGGTTCTACCAGAATGGAATATTCCATTTGCAGGTGCTGCTTCACCGAAATCTACCTTAATAACACCAACACCTTGGTCTAATAATCCGCCAATTTTTTCTTTATACCATTTTACTGTTTCTGGGCTTGAAAAATCTAAAACTGCATCCTCGTAAGGAAGATTCCCCTTTTGATCTTTTACAAATAAACCCTTTTCAATTATTTCCGGAAATAAAGTGTTTTTTGGAACAAAATAAGGAAGCTGCCATAA
>JBGSKB010000074.1:0-4719 GCA_041741395.1 Melioribacteraceae bacterium | reverse complement strand
ATTATTACTAGCTTCTAGAAGTTTTTGTTCAATTTCAGAAACTTCTGCTTTTGCACGATAAACAACATCAATTGTTATTTTATCATTTTCATGCAGACTTTCACATACGCGAAGATTTTCTTCAACAAGTTCTAATGTATTTTCATAAATCTGTTGAACACTTTTCGTTTTAAGAAAATTGAAATAGGAATTTTTAATTTGCGCAACTAACGATCGTGAATAAATTTGTTTTTCAAGGTTACTGATTTCAGAAAGTTTATCTTGAATCTTGTAATTGTAAAAAATTGCTGGTTGAAAAATTGGCTGAACCAAACTTATTTTTGTTTCGTGTTCCTTTTCACGCAAGAAAGGAATTATTTCATTTTGAATATTTGTTGGAAATACATTTTGCTGCAATAGATAATTTAGTGAACCATAAATTGGATTTACCAAATCGCCGACTGGAAAAATTATTGACCGACCACCACCAGAGCGAGTATATCTTGCATTAATTCCAATTGATGGAAAAAACATTCCTTCAGCTTCATTTAATGAACTTAAACTTTTTTCCAAATCGAATTGTTTTTGCTTTAGTGCCAAGTTATTTTGCAAACCGAATTTTATATAATTTTCAATTGTTTCATTTTGCGCAAAAATTTGGACTGAAAATATTGCTAAAAATAAAATAACTTTAGATTTCATAAATCCTCACTAAATATCAATTATATAATGACTAATAGTCATTTATATTTAAAATTTTTTATGCTTTTAAAGCATTATATGTAAATTCAAAAAAGTACGAAATTAAATCTTGAGTTGTACATTTCATTTCATTGCAAAGAATATCTGCTTTTAATGTTGCTAATTGCAAAACTCCGAGTGATTCACCCCAAAGAACAAGCGAAGTTTTAACCGGATCTAAATCTTTTCTTATTGATCCATCATTCATTCCCTCAATTATTGTATCAACAAGAATTTTGTTAGTATCCATTTTAATTTTAAGAATTTCCATATCTTCGCTTTCATTGCTTATTTCACTAACTTGCTTAGATTCTTCAAACATCATAGCTTGATAATAATTCGGATATTCGTAATAAAATTTTATATAAGCTTCACCAATTGCTTTTACTTTTAGCAAACCATTTGGCTGTTTTGAAGAAAATTCAACAAAAAGTTCATACAATTTTGTAATTCCTCTATTTACAAAAACCTTAAATAATTCTTCTTTGCTTTTGAAATAAAGATAAATTGTGCCTTTACTAAGTTCAGCTTCAGCAGCAATATCATCCATGGTTGAATTTGTAAAACCTTTGCTAAAAAAAACTTTTTCTGCGGCTAAAATAATTTCTTGCCGTCGTTGTAATTTTTCTCGTTCTTTTCTTTCAGAAATTCCCATAAATTGACTTCGATTTTATTTGCTGACTTGTAGTTATTTTATTACGCTAATTTAGAAATGATTTTTTAAATTGTCAAGAAGGTTTTTTGATCTGAATAAAATTTAACAAATTTTATTTAATTCGGGTTTGATAATTATAACGAATATTTTACTTCTAATTTATTTATTAATATAATCGATTGTTCTGAAAATTTTGGATATCTTCCATTACTTTTTTGGGCGGCGGTATTGTATAATTTTATAAATTGAAAGGGATTTCCAACTGATTTCACTAATTCGTTTTTACCTATTTTCTCTAAAATTAAACTTGCCATAAAATATCCAATTGTATGTCCTTGTTGCGGAATGTTTTGCAATATTTTTTGTCCAATTTGCTTTGATTTTTTTGGATTCTTACTTATTTCTATAAGTAGTTCATCAATAAGTTTAATTGCGTATGGAGTTTTTCCAACTTCATCAATATACTGTCTTGCATAAGTTGAAACCGCGTTGCTTGATTTTGTAAACCAATCTTTTTTATCAACCATATCTGCAATTCCTTCAGCTTCAATTTTTGCAAATGCATTTACCAAATCTTCATCATTTTCATCAATTTTATAAATATCATATTGCAATTGTCTGTTTCTATACCAATGATGAAATTCGTGAGAAAGAAAATTTAACAAATCCCATTCAATTGATGCAGCCAAATCAACCACAATTGGTGATGAACCTCTACCATTACTTTCAAAAATTACAAACGAAACCGGCGGATATTGATCAACATTATTCAGTGGTAAAAATTGCATTGTTTTCTTTACAGCTTCTTTACTGATATTTTTTCGACTTAATTTTGTTAGCTGTTCATCAATTAATTTTTTGTTGTTTTTAACTTTTATATAGTGATTAAGATGATTTAAATTTCTCCCGGATTTTAGTGCAGAATTTAATTCATCCTTTTTTGAAGGCATAAAAACGAGTCGGAAGTTTTCTATAAAAAATTGTTTAGGAAATTCGCTGCTTGTTAAAATTTTGTAGCCGGGAGTTTTAAATAATTCATTCCATTCGGAATTGCTTGGTTCTTTGTTTAATTCTAACTTATCAACAATTTTCCAAAATTCATGAATCCCGGAAAATTCAAAATTGGAATTTGCGTTTTGTGGAAAGATAAAATTTGAAATAAGAAAAAGTGGAAAAAATAATTTGTACATATTTCTTTTAGTTCATAGTAAATTATTATCGAACTAATAGGAAAATAAATGAAATGTCAAATTATTTTTTATTATAAATTAATCTATTTTTGAATCTTTTTGTTCTTTTACAATTAACCAAACGACAGATGAAATTGCTAATGTAATTCCACTTATAATAAATACAATAGATTTATCTCCAGCATTTTGAATCCAAGTACCAAAAACTGCACTTACAATTAATTGTGGGATTACAATTGATAAATTGAACATTCCCATATAAAATCCCATTTTACTTTCATCAACTGTTTCGGACATAATTGCAAAAGGTAAACTTACAATTGCCGCCCAGCCAATTCCGGCAATAAGCATAAAGAAATATAAACTATATTCCGAATTTGCAAATAAAACAATTCCCCAATATCCAAGTGACATTATTGCGACTGCAATTGCCTGAGTTTTCACTCTTCCAATTTTTTCTGTAATTGGTTCTAAAACAAATTTTGGAAGAACTGCTCCAATCGCATTTAGCAACAAGAAAGAAATTGAAATTATTTGTCCGGTTTTATTATTTATAATTTCTAACATTTCATTTGAAGAATTTTCTGGAGTAGGATTAATGTGCTGACTTATAAATCCAATTGCAAATACAAACATTGTTTGAACACCCAGCCAAGAGAATGAATTTGCAAAACATACTTTTAAAAATTCTCGCAAATTAGTTTGTTTTTTCTGAGATATTTTCTTCTCATCACCAATTGTTGAAGATAAATCTTTCTTTTCAGTAATTGCAAACGAGGGAAAAATTGTAAATGCTAAAACCAAAAAAACACCAAAATAAATCAAAAAATAATTACCAAAAATTGCTCCAATAGCATATGCTAAAACTCCAAAACTGCCGGATATTGTCTGCATCCAAGTGTAGCCTTTTGTTCTTGGAATTCCATCTGGTGTTACATCTGCAATAATTGATCTAGTTGGATTAAAGCTTACATTAATTGCTAAATCTAAAGTTAAAGCAACAACAATTGCAATCCCAATTAAACTTCCAAATCCCATTGTATCATTTATTACTCCAATATTTGGCAAAGCCAAAAGCATCAGTGCGGCCAAAGTTCCGCCAATTAAAATAAAAGGTCTTCTTCTTCCTCCCCAAAACCAAACATTATCACTAATTGCTCCAACTATAGGCTGCGCAATTAACCCGGCAATTGGTCCGGCTGCCCAAACAAATCCCATTTCATGAAGATCAAGTCCAAATTGAGTTACTAAAATCCAGCTTAAAGCAGAAATTTGAATTGATAAAGCAAAGCCCATTGCAGTTGCGGGTAATGCTAAAATACTGTAAAAAGTATTTGATAATTTTTTCTGGATTTCTAACATTTAATCCTCAGTATAATTATTGCGCAAGAATTTATTTATTGAATGAGTTTAAATTCCCAAATAGAAATTGAATTACTTGGTAAAATTATATTTTTATCAAAATTGATTTTCGATGAATTATCGTCAAGCAAATTTTTTGTTTCGATTTTATCAAAATTATTTGATGAAACATATCTTTTTAAATCAACTTGACTATCTGTATTTCCATCATTCAAAAATATAACAATTTCAATATTATCTAAAACCTTTTTATATATGTAAACATTATCTTTGGGAAAGTATTGAATAAATTTTCCTAATCTAAAAGCATCATATTTTTTTCTTAAATCTAAAAGCTTTTTTGCAAAATTAAATATTTCATTTTGATTTGAATTTCTTCCCTCTTCTAAAAATGCATTTAAAGAATCATTCGGAAATCCACCGGGAAATTCTGCTCTAATTTTTCCATGATGACCGCCACCATCCAATCCTATTTCTGTTCCATAAAATATTTGAGGAATTCCTCGCGTTGTTAAAACAATAGTTAAAGCTTTTTTAAATTTTTCTAAATTCCATTTTGCCGCAAACATTCCGCGGTCTGTATCATGATTATCAAAAAAAGTTAAGAGGTTTTCAGGATTTGAATAAACAAAATCTTGCCCGAATGTTTCATAAATTTTTAGCAAGCCAGATTTTCCAGCCATGTAATCATAAAGTGCATCACGAATTGCAAAATCTGTAACAACGGGAAGATTTGTATCAAACTCATTTGGGAAATAATTATTTGCTTGAAACTTTGCTAAAATTGCCGGA
>JBGSKB010000073.1:0-3219 GCA_041741395.1 Melioribacteraceae bacterium | reverse complement strand
GCTTCAATAAAAAATGAAGATACCCAAATTATTTTTTCATCTAACGATATTCCTTTAGTTCATTTGGGCGGATTAAATATTGGTGAATTTAATTATGTTGCAAAACCTGAAAACTCGCATATTTATTCTTGGGTTTTGAATAATTATTGGGTTACAAATTTTAGGGCAAGTCAAGATGGTGAATTAAAATGGAGTTATTCATTAACTTCAGCCAAAACAACAACTAATGAAAAAAGTTACAAGTTTGGTTACGAAAATAAAATTCCGTTTGCGTCAAGAGTTTTCCCGGAAGGAAAAACTATAAATCAGAATTTTAGTAATTCATTTTTAGAATTAAATGATCAGAATATCATTTTGGTTTCTGCAATGCCTTTTGAAAACACTAAGAAAATTATCTTACATCTAAAAGAAATAAACGGAGAAACCAGAAATTTATCACTCAAAGATTTAGTAAAAAATTCTAAACATTCTATTTATGAAGTAAATGTTCTCGGAAATAAAATAAGCGATTCAAGTGATTTAAAAATTAAACCATTTGAAACAAAATTTGTTATGATAGAATTGTAGGTAGATTTTAGATGAAAGATTTTAGATGAGAGATTTCTGATTAAAGATTTGAAATTTGATATTTGGTAATTATTATTTTTTTATTTGGTGGTTTATTCAAAAAGTAAATCACCAAAATATTTTGGTAAATGAAAATTTGGTTTTTCAGAATTTATCAAATTCCAGCATCCGTAATGCTCATACTTGGTTGCATCGCCGCATTTATAAAAGTTTGCAATAGCTGGGTTACTCTCAAATTTTTGCTTATAATATTTTTCAAGTAAATTAATTGGAATTGATAATTTAATTTCCCAAAAATCATTTTCAATTTGTCCAACAAAAGGTTTTGTTAAAGTTGAAAAGACTTTTACCAACTTAATATCTTCAATTGGAAGAATTTTTCGTTTTCCAATTGAACCAAAACCGACGTATATTGTTCCAATTGCATTCATCTCAAAATTAAAATACTTATCTGTCATTTCCGGAAATAAATTAACAAAAAATTCAACACAACTATTTTTATAAACCGGATCGTTAATATTAGTGTAAGTAGCAGTAATTTCTTTTTCAAATACTTTGAAATACACAAAAATGTTTTTTGCTGAATAACAAACTTTAGCTTCTACATTTGGATTATAATTATTATTCATCCACAAATAATTATTTATATGAATAGATTCAATTTCAGAGAATTGCATTTCATCAATACTGGTTTTTAAATTATCATCAATTTTCTTAACCAAGTATTTCATTTTCATAGTCATTTTTATTTATCAACTTTATGAAAAAAAATCGAAATTTTAATAGGATATTATTTTATTTTACTAAAATTCCAAGAAAAAATTTCTAGAGTATAAAAACAAAACCCCATTAAAAATCAATGGGGTTCTTGAGTTGTCATGTAATTTTTTTGTTAGAAAATACTAAAAGCAACGGTTAAACCAGACATTACAATTGCAACCATGCTCATTAATTTTATTAAAATATTTAAACTTGGTCCCGCGGTATCTTTAAAAGGATCACCAACTGTATCGCCAATTACAGTAGCTTTATGAGCTTCTGAACCTTTGCCTCCTAAGTTTCCTTCTTCAACATATTTTTTTGCATTATCCCAAGCGCCGCCGGAATTAGCCATAAAAACAGCGAGAACAAATCCAGTACCTAAACCACCTACAAGCAAACCCATAACTCCAGAAACCCCAAAAATTATTCCAGTTACAATAGGAGTAAATATTGCTAATAATGAAGGAACTAGCATTTCCTTTTGAGCACCTTTTGTAGAAATCTCAACGCATTTAGCATAATCCGGAATTGTTTTTCCTTCTAAAATTCCAGGTAACTCTCTAAATTGTCTTCTAACTTCATCAACCATTTTTTGAGCAGCACGACCAACTGCATTTATTGCCAATCCACAGAAAATAAAAGACATCATAGATCCAATAAAAATTCCAATAAGGACTTTAGGATTCATAAGGTTTACATTATAAAAATTCATAAAATCTTGAAGTGTAGCCGTAGATGTTGAAACAATTACACCATTTCCGAGATCAAGAACTTCTACACCAATTCTTATAAGTCCAATTTTAATTTCTTCAATATAAGAAGCTAACAAAGCTAATGCAGTTAAAGCTGCAGATCCAATTGCAAATCCTTTTCCGGTTGCAGCGGTTGTATTACCTAAAGAATCTAAAGCATCGGTACGTTGTCTTACTTCTTTACCCAATCCGCTCATTTCAGCATTTCCACCAGCATTATCAGCAATTGGTCCATAGGCATCTGTTGCTAAGGTAATACCCAAAGTTGAAAGCATTCCAACTGCTGCAATTCCAATTCCGTAAAGTCCCATTCCCATATTGTCAAATGAAAATCCGGAAGCAAATAGAAATGATAAAATAATCCCAACAACAACAGCAAGAACCGGAATAGCAGTAGATATCATACCAACACCTAATCCGGAAATTATAACTGTTGCGGGTCCGGTTTTTGCACTTTCCGCAATAGATTGTGTCGGTGCATAAGATTGTGAAGTATAATATTCTGTTGCCTTTCCAATTACAATTCCTGTTACCAACCCAACTACTATTGATCCCCAAATTCCGGTTGCATTTTCAAGTTGCAGCAAGTTCAAGATAATAAATGAAAAAATTACAATTAATATAGAACTTAAATTCATACCTTTTGATAAAGAACTTAAAAGTTCTTTCTGAGTTGCACCTTCTTTTGTTCTTACAAAATATATTCCGATAAGAGATAAAACAATTCCAATTGCTGCAATAAGCATTGGAGCAATTACTGCTTTATACTGTAACTCTGTATTAGTATAAAATGCTGAAGCACCTAAAGCTGCAGTTGCTAATATTGAACCGCAATAAGATTCATACAAATCTGCACCCATTCCAGCAACATCACCAACATTATCGCCAACATTATCTGCAATAGTTGCGGGATTTCTTGGATCGTCTTCCGGAATTCCAGCTTCAACTTTTCCAACTAAGTCAGCACCAACGTCTGCGGCTTTTGTATAAATTCCTCCGCCTACTCTTGCAAACAATGCTTGAGTTGATGCACCCATTCCAAATGTAAGCATAGTGGTTGTAATTACAATAAGACTATGTCCATCACCTTGGGTAATTGGGTAAAAATATTTTAAAACAATAAACCAAAGGGAAATAT
>JBGSKB010000072.1:0-7067 GCA_041741395.1 Melioribacteraceae bacterium | reverse complement strand
ACGGATATCATCAATCATTTCATCAGTTAACAGCGAAGCATGAGATTTTACGCTATAATTTTTGGACTTTAAAAATTCAACCAATGAATCTGTCGAAAGATTATACTCTGCTGCAAATTTATAAATTCTTAATTTCTTTAGTTTATCATCAGACATAGTTTATGTACCGTTTTTATTCTTCTTCTTCAAATTGACTTTTAATAATTTCAATAATTTCTTTAGCTTTTGCTTCATCCAGTTCTTTGATGTCTTTTAATTTATCAACTCCAGCGGAAAGCACTTCAACGGCTGTATCAAATCTGTTGTTAATAAGTAAATCAACAATGTCTGAACCCAATTCTTCTCTTAGGCTTACCAGTTCTATGTCGTCTTCATATTCATCAAAATGTTTTTCTTCGCGGATTATATCAATTTCATATCCAGTTAATTTTATTGCAAGTCTGATATTTACACCGTTTCTTCCAACAAGCAATGAAACTTGATCACTATCGGCAGTAACCGTACAACTTTTTTCGTCTTCGTCAAGTTCTAATTGTTTTATTTTTGCGGGAGCAATTGCTCTCTGAATATAAACAATTGGATCATCCGAATAATTTATAACATCAATATTTTCATTACTTAGTTCTCTTACAATTGCGTGAATTCTCACACCTTTCATTCCAACACAAGCGCCAACTGCATCAATTCTTGCATCATGAGAAACAACCGAAACTTTTGCTCTTTCTCCAGGTTCTCTTGCAATATCTTTAATTTCAATAATTCCATCATAAATTTCCGGAATTTCAATTTCAAATAATCGTTTTAAGAAAAGATTATCAGCTCTTGATATTACTATTATTGGACCGTTTGGAGTTTTCTTAATTTCTTTGATAACCGCACGGATTGTATCGCCTTTTCTATATTTTTCTCTAAGAATTTGTTCTGAGCGGGGTAATAGTAATTCATTTTTATTATGATTTACGAGAATATCATTTTTTCTAACTTGATAAATATCGCCAACAACAATTTCACCAATCATTTCGGAATATTCTTTATATACAATCTCTTTTTCAATTTCTCTAATTCTCTGATTTAAATTTTGACGTGCAAGATTTATATGTCTTCTTCCAAAAGCGCTTAAGTCAATTTTTTCAATAAAGTCTTCACCAATTTCAAGTTCGTCTTCATTCCCTTTTGCATTAACTTCATCAATACTAATTTCTGTATTGGGATCATTAACTTCCTCAACAATTTCTCGTTCGAGGAATATTTCAATATCACCTTTATCCATGTTTACAACAACTTCAAACTTTGCTTCTTGGCCATATTGTTTTTTTACAAGTACGCCAAAAACATCTTCTATAATTCCCCCGAGGACGTCTTTATCTAAACCTTTTTCTCTTACCATATAGGAAAACGATTCAACAATAGAACTATTCATTTGTTAAGCCTCCATCATCAAAAACTTATTTTTACTTTTGCTTTTTTAAGATTTTTATAATTTATTTTTAACTCTTCATTTTTGTATAAAAATGTTAATTCATCATCCACAATTTGAATTAACTTTGCTTCAATACTTTGAATTGTTTCACCATCATTAAAAGAAATTTTAAATTCTCTATTAAGATGTTTATAAAACTGATCAAGATATATTAGAGGTTCATCTACACCTGGAGAAGACACCATAAGCTGATAATCATATTCAGAAAATTCTGAAGTTTCAATTCTTGCTTTAATTTCTCTGCTAAATGCAGCACAAAGATCGGTTGTTATGCCTTCTTTGTTATCAATATAAATTTCAAAGTTAGGTTGTCTATTACTTCCTCTTATAACAAGATTTACAAGATACAAACCGCGTTCATTTGCAATATCTTGAGCAATATTTTTTACTGTATTTTTCATAAAGTATTTGAAACAAAAATCGCCCTTACGGGCGAAAATTAGACTTCAAAATCTAACATATTAATTACACAATTCCAACAATTATAAATACAATGGAATGATTGTGGTCTTTACAATAATAGAAACAACGATTTAGTCTTTGAGACAATCTTTCTATTAAATATAATCCTTAATCTTGATTTTGATCTTAATCTTGATCTTAATCTAACTTTATTTTTTAACAATAAAAATTAAATAAGAAAATAGAAAAAAAGATCAAGAGCAATATTAGGATTAAGAGTAAGAAAAAAGAATAAATAAAAAAAGTTATAAATATGCACAACTAATCATTATTTGCATAAATTTTTTGTGCCTTTTCAGCAGCTGTTACAATTCCTTTAATCATTGAAGAACTAAATCCGTTATGTTCCATTTGATTTAAACCAGAAATGGTAATTCCCTGGGGAGTTGTAACTTTATCAATTTCTCGCTCAGGATGTTTTCCCTCTTTCAACAACATTGAAGCTGCACCTTTTGCAGTTTGAGCCGCCATTGTTAAAGCTTCGTTTGCATGGAAACCAATTTCAATTCCACCTTGCGAAGCAGCTCGAACCGCACGCAAGAAAAACGCCGTTCCACAAGCGCACAATGCTGTTGCGGCTCCCATCAATTCTTCATTTATTTGAATTGTTTTACCAACTGAATCAAAAATTTCTTTAGCAATTTTTACAGATTCTGTATCTTTTTCATCAGCACAGATACAAGTCATTGATTCTTGAATTGCAATTGCAGTATTTGGCATAACTCGCACAACCGAAACTTCTTTTTCTAAATGTTTTTTAATCTGCTTTATTGAAGCTCCGGAAACTACCGACATTACAATATGTTTCTTTGGCTTGATAGCAGATTTTATATCTTCCAAAACAACATTTAACTGTTGTGGCGTAACCGCAAGAATAATAATATCCGATTGCTTAACAGCTTTTTTATTATCAGTTGTTACATTAAAACCAAGTTTCGCAAATTCTTCAAAATCATCAGATTTTCGTTTTGTTAAAAAAATATTACTTGGTTTATAGTCTGATTTAATTAAACCATTTGCAATTGCGGAGCCAATATTTCCGCAACCAATTATGGAAATTGTTTTTTTTTCGATCATATTTTTCCTCTATACTTTTAAATTTTCACCTTCACTTTTCGCAACAATAACTGCCCCACAGCTATCACTCCAAACATTTATCGTCGTTCTGCACATATCTAAAATTCTATCTACTGCTAAAATTAATCCAACTCCTTCTAACGGCAAGCCTACGGCGGTAAGAATTATTGTCATCATAACTAAACCAGCCATAGGAACACTTGCAGCTCCAATTGATGCAAGCAATGATGTAAATACTATAATAATCTGCTGAACAAAAGTTAGTTCAACACCATATGCTTGGGCAATAAATATTGTTGCAACACATTCATACAATGCGGTACCATCCATATTAATTGTTGCTCCAAGAGGAAGTGTAAAACTTGTAATTTTATTCGAGACACCTGAATTGTGTTCAACTGCTTCCATGGTAAGAGGCAAAGTTGCACCGGATGATGAAGTTGAAAATGCCGTTAGTAATGGTGTTCTCATTGACTTGAAATGTTTCAGCGGATCAACTTTTCCAACAAATTTTAAAATTAAAGGTAATGTTACTGCTCCATGTATAATTAATCCAAATAAAACTGCGGACATATAAATTCCAACCCTTCCAAACATTGTTAGTAAAGTGTCAACATCACCGGCTTGTTCCGCAATAATACCGGATACAATTCCCAAAATTCCTAATGGTGTAAATTTTATTATAAACATTGTCATTTTCATCATTACTTCAAATGCTGAATTGAAAAACTTTGTCAGATTGAGCATATACTTCTCTTCAACTTTTGTAGTAAAAAATCCAAAAAGTAATGAGAAAAATATAATAGATAACATTTGTCCTTCTGTAAAGGCAGCAAATAAATTTGAAGGAATTATGTTAATTAATGTGTCTCCCAAAGATTCAGTTGAAGATTTTAATCCTTCCACTTCTTTTGCTAAACCTAATTCTGCACCAACTCCAGGCTGCAATATATTAACCAAGAATAAACCGACTAAAATTGCAAGAAAACTTGTTGAAATGTAATATGTAAAAGTTTTGAGTCCAAGTCTTCCTAAATTTTCACCGCTGCCGATATTTGCAACTCCTGATATAATTGAAGTTAGTAGTAATGGTACAATTATCATTCTAAGAGCTCTTAGAAAAATTTTTCCCATCCATTCAACTAAATAAACATATTCAGTAAAATAAATTCCATATATAACAGCAAATATTAATGCAATGAAAATTTGCCAGTGTAATGCTATTTTTTTCATATTTTGTTCTAAAGTAGTTTAGAAATTATTTCATCACAGATAATGTAACCATTGCTGGTACAACTAATTATTTCATTATTTTGTATCAAATAACTTTTATTTATAAAGCTATTTATAATTTCCTTTTTTTCAAAATACCACGTTGTAGAAAGTTTGCTTAATTCAGAAATATTAATTCCGCCGCTTCTTAAACCAAGCATTATAATTTCATCAAGCATTTGATTTTTTGTGAGAATTTCAAATCCCCTTTCAGCATGATTATTTTTATTTATTTCATCAATATATTTATTAAGACTTGAAAAATTCCACCATCTTCTTCCGTTAATAAACGAATGAGCGGCAGTTCCAAATCCAATGTAATCTTTATATTCCCAATAAAATTTATTATGCAAGCATCCAAAACCCGGTTTTGCAAAATTGGAAATTTCATATTGAATAAAATTTTTACTCATTAAAAAATTCATTGTATATTCATAAAGTTCGGCATCATAATTTTCCGAAACCATTTTAATTTTTCCATCTAAAACAAGTTTGTTTAAGATTGTTCCTTTTTCTAAAATTAAACTATATGCCGAAATATGTTTGATAGGCAAATTTACTGCAATATTTAAATTTTCTAGCCAAGTTTTTTTTGTTTGATTTGGCAGACTAAAAATTAAGTCGATGCTAATATTTTCAATTCCAATTTCAGATGCGCTTTCAACAGTTTTAATTGCAGTTTTTTTATCATGAATTCTTGTAAGAAATTTTAATTCGCTTTCATCAAAAGTTTGAATTCCAATACTAATTCTGTTAATGCCGGAATTTTTGAAATCAGCTAATTTATTTTTATCAACTGTCCCGGGATTAGTTTCCAAAGTAATTTCAGCATCTTCAGCAATTTTAAATTTTTGGGTAATTTCTTTAATAATTTCTCCAATATAATCTGGAGACATAAAAGAAGGAGTTCCGCCGCCAAAAAAAATTGTATTTATAATTCTATTTTGAGAATATTTTTCCGCATAATAATTTATTTCTAATTTCAATGCTTTTAAATATTCATTAACATTTTCATAATTAATAAGTGAATAAAAATCACAATAAATGCATTTGTGATCGCAAAAAGGAATATGAATATAAATTGCTGTGTTTATCAAAATTTAAAACAAATTTATTTGATTACTATTATAATAAACTTTGGGGAATATTTCTGGTGTGTAAAAAATGAGGACTATTTCTAGTCCTCTTAATTTTTATTAAAGTTCTACTGCGGCTTCAATAACAATTTCAACTCTTCCGGTTAATTGGTAAGGAGTTGAAGTTCCTGAAATATCAGAAATTGTTAAACTGGAATTGAAACATTGATCATTTCCATTTTCGCTTAATAAATTCAAATAATCATCTAATGCTTGAATTTGTGTTTCGGTTAATTCTAATGTAAACGGTTTATCAATATTATCAGCAGCCTTATAATTATTTAGTGTAACTGAAAATAAAGTATTTCCAAATTGATCAGTAAGTTTAACATTTATATCACCTTGCAAACCGGCTGAAGCGCTTTCCGTCCAATATGCAGCAGAAACATAAGTTGCTGATTGAACTTTATCTTGATTGTCTCTCCATTTTTCATAATCAGAAAGACAGAAATTTTCAGATTCAGAAATTGTTGTATTGTTTCCTGAAGTTGAAAAATTAACAACAATTGGAACATTTACTGGAAGATTGTTAAGTTCATCACAGCCGCCGGAAAATGTAATTCCGACTAAAAAAGTTAGTAATAAAAATTTGCTATATATATTTTTCATTTTATTTCTCCTTAAAATACAAAGTTTAAACCAGCAACAAATGCTGTTTGAGAACCAATGTTTGCATCGGCATTAATTACAAAAATTGCCAATTTTAATGCTGCGCCTAATGTTAACCTAATATTATTTTCACCTTCTAAATTTACTTTTAATTTATCATCTTCAAAAACACCTTCCAAATCTTCTCCGGTAAAAGTATATTCAATATCCATAGTTGTTTTTTCATATTGAAGTCCACCATACAGAATTGCAATTCCAAAAGATTTACTTACATGAGCATTAAAAGCTAAATTCGTTGTTGAAATATCCAAATCTGTTGAAGCTATTGACAATTTATTATACATTGCTTGAACTGCAATATCAACGGGACAAAGAGGAATATATTGACTAATACTATGTTTTAAAGCTCCGCCAAGTAAATCAATTTTTACATCTTCAACTTCTGTTTCTGGTACAAATCTTAACATTACTTCAGTGCCTAATGCACTAAATGCAATTTGCGGAATTGCGGCGGGAACGGAAGTTTGGTTAACTCCCGGAGGATAAACTAAATATCCTTCACTTTCCGGAACTGCGGCTCCTTTTTCACCAAAAAATGTAGCGGTTTCTGTGCCATCTTCTAATTTAAATGTTCTTTGGTCTTCGGGAATCATAATCATCATTCCAATTAAACTTAATTTAAATCCGAAAGTTTTTGAAACACTTGCTGAAAAGTATCCACCAGAATTTAAGTATGTGCCGGTCCATGTTGCCAAAGGTGTTGAATATCCTTTTTGCAAATCTTCAGAAAGTTCGTTAATACGATCTTCAAATTGTGCTTGAGTTTGGACTGCAAATAAAATAAATAATAATGGGAATATTACTTTTTTCATCTATTACTCCCCTTTAATTTGTTTGAAAAATTTGATTCTTTATAAATTATAACGATATCTAATTTAATGAAATATGGATAATTCGCAACATAAAAGTATTGCATTTAATTATCGAATAATTTTATAAAAAAATTATATTGTCAATTTCTAATGTTTAAA
>JBGSKB010000071.1:0-4739 GCA_041741395.1 Melioribacteraceae bacterium | reverse complement strand
TGTTAAAACAATTAAAGTAAATGGAGAAATAATTGATGGGGTTATTCCAATTTATCCAAATGGTGAAACTGTAAATGTTGAAGTTATTATGTAAGAAATTCTCTTAAAAATTTGGAATCTTCAATTATGCGAAAAATATATTTACTAATTACAATGTTTTTTATTATGGCGTTACAAGCTTGTTCAACTGTTAAGCAAATTGATTATGATAATCCGGAAAGATGGAATGACCTTAGTGAAAATTCAAAATTAGATTGGCGTGCAGTTCATCTTTTACATTATAATAGTGATAATCAATTAAAAACTTTAGGAAAAAATATTCCTAAACTTGCAGCAATGGGAATAAATAAAATTATTTTAGAAATAGATTATAATTTTAATTTTCAATCTCATCCTGAACTTAGGCAAACTGACAGCGTAATTACAAAAGAAGGTGCAAAAGATTTTACTAAAATTTGTAAAGAAAATGGTATTGAAATTATTCCGCAATTTCAGTGTGTGGGACATCAATCATGGGCTGAAGAAACTTATAAATTGCTGGAAGTCTATCCCGAATTTGATTTAACGCCGAATGCTTTTCTAAATAATAAAGGTCTTTATTGCAGAGAATGGGATGTTGAAAATCCAAAAGTATATGAAATTGTGTTTGCACTTTTAGATGAAATTATTGATGCGTTTGATGCAAAGGCAATTCATGTTGGTATGGATGAAGTTTTTCTTTTAGGTTCAGAATTATCACCATCTACTAAAGGTAAAGATCCAGCTAAACTTTATGCAAAAGCTGTAAATGATCTTTACATCTTTCTTGTAAAAGATAAAGGTCTTGAAATGTTAATGTGGGGAGACAGATTAATTGATTCGGAACAAATAAATTATGGGGAATGGGAATCTTCAGCAAACGGAACCCACGATGCAATTGATATGATTCCAAAAGATATAATTATTTGCGATTGGCACTATGAAGGATTTAGTGATTATAAAAATCTTAATGCCAATGAATATTTATCAATTCCGATGTTTATAGAAAAGGGATTTAGAGTTTTACCTACAAGCTGGCGCAGAGTTGAAACGATGAAAAATCTAATGTATTATAGTTTAACTTTGAAAAATCCTAAAATGTTAGGACATTTATTTACACTTTGGTCTTCAGCAAAAGGAGATGAATTATTATCTTATCTGCCAATGTTTGAAGGACTTAAATTAGGAAAGCCCTTTTTCAAAAAGTAAAAAAAGAATTATAAAAAGTTTTATAAAGAGAATGACATGAAAATATATTCTAAAATATTTGTTATAATATTTTTTGTAAGCAATGCCCTATGTGCAGTAAATCTTGAAGAATTAAATTTAATGCCTTATCCCAAAAGTGTTAATCTGCTTGAAGGAAAATTTAGAGTTGATGAAAATATTAATTTACAAGTTTCAAAAGTCAGTGAAAGATTAAAAAAATATTCCGATAAATTTTTGATGAGATTGGCAAATAGAACTGGAATATTTTTGAAAAATCCCTTTGCGGCTCAAGCTAATCTAACTCACAATCCAAATGTAATTTTTGAAATAGATAGAATTGGCTCAGTAAAACTGAATGAAGATGAATCTTATGAAATTTTAATTTCAACTGAAAAAGTAAAAATTTCTGCTAATAACGATATTGGAGCGATAAGAGCAGTTGAAACATTAAATCAGTTATTACAATCAGATGAAAATGGATATTATTTTCCAGCAGTAAAAATTATTGATTCACCAAGGTTTCCTTGGCGCGGATTGATGATTGATGTTTCACGTCATTTTATACCAGTTGATGTAATAAAAAGAAATTTAGACGGAATGGCGGCGGTAAAATTAAATGTTTTACATCTTCATTTATCTGATGATCAAGGATTTAGAGTAGAAAGTAAAATTTTTCCAAAATTAACTGAGTTTGGTTCTGATGGTGATTTTTATTCTCAAGATCAAATTAAAGAAATTTTACATTATGCAAATGATTTGGGAATTAGAGTAATGCCCGAAATTGATGTTCCAAGTCATACAACAGCAATTCTTACAGCTTACCCAGAATTAGCAAGTTTGCAGCTTGATTATAAAATTGAAAGAAAATGGGGAGTGATGGATCCCACATTAAATCCAACATTAGATGAAACTTATGAATTTTTGGATAAATTATTTAAAGAGATGAGTGAGCTTTTTGAAGACGAATATTTTCACATAGGTGGAGATGAAAATAACGGAAATCAATGGAATGCAAATCCCGAAATTCAAAAATTTATGAAAGAAAATAATCTTCAAGATAACCATCCTCTGCAAGGTTATTTTAATAATCGATTGCTAACAATTCTTACAAAATATGAAAAGAAAATGGTTGGTTGGGATGAAATTTTTCATCCTTCAATGCCGACGAATATTGTTATTCAATCATGGAGGGGAAAAGCAGCATTAATTGAATCTGCAAAAAAAGGATATCAGACAATACTTTCGAATGATTATTATATTGATTTAATTCAGCCAACCGATTTTCATTATTTGAATGATCCAATTCCGGCCGATGTAAGTTTAACAGATGATCAGAAAAAATTTATACTTGGCGGTGAAGCTACAATGTGGTCAGAAATGATTTCGGCAGAAACAATGGATTCAAGAATTTGGCCAAGAACTGCTGCAATTGCAGAAAGATTTTGGTCACCAGGGAATATTAATGATGTTGAAAATATGTACAAGCGCTTGGAATATATTAGTTTTCTTTTGGAAGAACATGATTTGCAACATATAAAAAATTATGATAGAATGTTGCGAAGGCTTACAAACAATAATGATACTGAATCTCTAAGAAATTTAATTGCCGTAATTGAGCCGGTTAAATTTTATCAAAGGAATGATTTGCGTGAACAAACTCAACAAACTCCATTAACAAGAATAATTGATGCTGCAACAGCTGATGCAAAAGTTGCAAGAGAGTTTAATAAACTTGTTGATAATTATTTAAATGATAATAAAAATTCTACATTGAAAAATGAGATTTTACAATATCTAAATCTTTGGAAAAATAACCATTCCGAAATTATTGAGGTTGCAAAAAAATCGCCGATTTTATTAGAGATAATTCCAATGTCAGAAAATTTGAAAAATATTTCAGAAATTGGATTTGAAATTATAAATTCCATTTCTACGAATAAAAAAATAGAAAATTCCCAATTAAATTCTTTTTACATGGAAATTGAAAAATGCAAAAACCCTATTGCTCAAACTGAATTAATGATTGTTAGTGGGATTGAAAAATTAGTGAAAAGTTTAATTCAATAAAATAATGGAACTTATATGGGTGCTTTGAATTGGTTAGATATTTCAGTAATAATTACTTTTTTCATTATTACTTTTGGAATTGCAGCTTTTTATTCCAGAAAAGCGGGGAAAAGTACTGGCGATTTTTTTCTTTCTGGAAGAAATATGCCTTGGTATATTGCCGGAACTGCAATGGTGGCAACAACATTTGCGGCTGATACACCATTAGCTGTAACCGAACTTGTTGCTAAAAATGGAATTGCTGGAAATTGGCTTTGGTGGAATTTAGCAATTGGCGGGATGTTAACGGTTTTCTTTTTCGCAAAATTGTGGAGAAGAGCAAATATATTAACTGATGTTGAATTTGTTGAATTGCGTTATTCGGGTAAATCTGCCGCATGGTTAAGAGGATTTAGGGCAATATATCTTGGCTTGTTTATGAACGCAATTGTAATGGGCTGGGTAAATAAAGCGATGGAAAAAATTTTCTCGGTCGTTATTCCAACCTTTGACCCATTTACATTAGTTGTTATTACTGCATTAATAATTGCAGTTTACTCAACCGCTTCCGGACTTTTAGGTACTGCGCGAACTGACAGTTTCCAATTTGTTTTTGCAATGATTGGCTGTATTGTTCTTGCAATAATCAGTATTCAACAACCGGAAATTGGAAGTTTAGAAAATCTTAAAAATAAATTACCGGAATCAACTTTAAATTTTTTCCCATCGATTGGAAATATTGGAGTTGGTGAAACTTTAAATGGTATTTTTGCACTTTCTGTAGGTGCATTTTTTGCGCACGTAGCTTTGCAATGGTGGAGCAGTTGGTATCCTGGTGCAGATCCGGGCGGCGGTGGTTATATTGCACAAAGAATGATGTCAGCCAAAGATGAAAAAAATAGTGTTTTAGCAACTCTTTGGTTTACAATAGCACATTACACAGTGCGTCCTTGGCCATGGATAATTGTTGCTTTGGCTTCATTAATTTTACTTCCAAGAAGTACAGTTGAAGATTTAAAAATTGAAAATTTATCATTCTTTCAAAGCGCAGAAAAAGTTCATGCAAAAAGTGAATTGACTTTAGTTGATAAAAATCTTTTAAATAACGCTGAGTTTAAAACATACTATGAAAAATATGAAAATACTGTTGATCCGGGTTTGCTTTATCCAAAACTAATGCTAAAATATTTACCATCCGGTTTATTGGGAATGTTAATTGCAGTTTTCTTAGCTGCTTATATGTCAACAATTGCTTCACAATTAAATTGGGGAACTTCATATTTAATAAATGATTTTTACAGAAGATTCATTAAAAAAAATGCTGATGAAAAACATTACATAAAAGTTTCAAGATTTGGAATTGTATTTATGACAATTTTTTCATTAATAGTTACTAAATATTTTCTTTCATCAATTTCAGGTGCATGGGAATTTATTATTAATGCAAGTGCCGGAATTGGTGCGGT
>JBGSKB010000070.1:0-1703 GCA_041741395.1 Melioribacteraceae bacterium | reverse complement strand
TTTGAGGAATTTGAAAAATTAAGAGGATATAATTTAAAACATTATTTACCGGCTTTATTTGGAAATGACTCCGAAGAAAATAACAAAAGAGTAATTTGTGATTATAGGGAGACTATTTCCGATTTACTATTAGAAAGATTTACAAAAGTCTGGTTAAATTGGTCAAGAAAATATAATTCACAAATACGCAATCAAGCTCACGGATCGCCGGCTAACATAATTGATTTATATGATGCAAGTGATATTCCGGAAACAGAAGGAACAAATCCATTAAGAATAAAAATGGCTTCTTCTGCTGGAAATATTTCTGGAAAATCTTTAATTGCGTGCGAAGCTTCAACATGGTTGCAAGAACATTTTTTATCAAGTTTATCTGATGTGAAAAATAATATTGATCGTTACTTTGCAAATGGTGTTAATCATATTGTTTATCACGGAACACCATATTCTCCAATTGATGAAAATTGGCCTGGGTGGCTGTTTTACGCATCGGTGCATTTTGCTCCAACTAATACGTGGTGGGAAGATTTTAAAACATTAAATTCATACATAACAAATTGTCAATCATTTCTACAAAGTGCAAAACCGGCAAATGATATATTATTATATTTCCCGATTTATGATGCATGGTCAACAGTTGGAAAAACAATGCTCCGGCATTTTGGAAAAGATGATGAGAATTTGGTAAAAGAATTAAGTGAATACTTATTGAATGAAGGTTATACTTTTGATTTTATCTCCGATCGGCAAATCCAACAACTAAAAGTAAAAAATGAGAAATTAGTTTCTGGTGATATTGAATATAAGACAATTATTATTCCCAAAACAGATTTTATTCCGCTTGAAACATTTAGTAAAATTATTGAATTGACAAAAAATGGAGCAAAAATAATTTTTGAAAATGATTTACCAAATGATGTTCCTGGTTTATTTAATTTAAAAGATCGACAAAAAGATTTTCAAAATCTGAAAAATGAATTACAATTCGTGCAAAAGAATAATTATAAATTGTGTGAATTTGGTAAGGGAAAATTGTTAAAAGGGAACGATATTAATTTACTTCTTAATCAGTTAGAAATTGTTCCGGAAATAATTGTTAAAGATAATTTATGGTTTCGTAGAGTTAATAGAATTGAAGGTACATGTTATTTTATTTGTAATTGGAGTGAAAATAATATTGTTAAATGGATTAAGCTAAATTCATCCGGCAAAGAAGCAATCTGGTTTAACCCAATGAATAAAATAATTGGCAAAGCAAAAACCAGAAATCAAACTCTTGAAAGTTCAGAAGTTTTTGTGCAATTGGAAAAAGGTGAAACCCTTATTTTGCAATGGTATCCCAATGAACAAAATATTAAAGATTTTCCAATTTATGAAGAGATAGGTGATTCTATAAAATTAATAAGTAATTGGGAAATTGAATTTATTAAAGGTGGTCCTAAGATTCCGAAATCAATAAAAATAAAAGAATTAAAATCTTGGACAGAATATGGAGAAGAAATGAAATGGTTCTCTGGTACTGCTAAGTATTCTACAGAATTCAATTTGCCGAATGATAGTATTCAATTCTATAATATTGATTTGGGTAAAGTTCATGAATCTGCTGTTATATTTTTAAATGGAGAAAAAATTGCGGCATTAATTGGACCCAATTACAATGTAACTGTTGAAGCAAGTAAATTTAAATTAATTAATAAAATTGA
>JBGSKB010000069.1:0-1925 GCA_041741395.1 Melioribacteraceae bacterium | reverse complement strand
AATCTTAAAATCAATCCGAAAACTTTTTCATATAATTTGTGATTAAATCCGCCAAATTTTTCATATGTCCAGCGCGACAAAGCCGGAGCTTCATCATTTATAAATATTCCACGGTATTTTACTTTTGGTCCCGAATTAATTATTTCACTATTTATCAAATATATATTTTCCTTTTTAATAACTGGAACATCTGCCCACCAATACCACGGAGAAACTCCAATCAATTTTGATAAATGATATATCCCATAAATAGTTCCTCGTTTATCACTTCCAACAATTACTAATGCTTTTTTAATATTAGCGAACGGATTTTCAACAATTTGAATTTTATATGCTTCCCATTTCCCTTTTATGCTATCAATATTTAATTTCGCTTCTAATATTAGTTTATTTATAATTGGACTTTTACCAATTGTCCCAATAATTATTATGCTTTTTTTATCCGAAATTTTATCTTTAATTATTTGTGTGTCATTCCCAGTAACGTTTTTAAAATCAGTCTGTAAATTATTAGCAGCATTAATCACACTAACATAATCTTCAGAACTTATAAATATGGGAATAGATTTACCATTTTCAGATAAAGTAAAAACGGAATTACTTTTCTTAGTGGTAACATATAAACTATCTTTGGAAGCAATATTAATTACTGTTATTGAAACAAAAAATATTATTGTAATAATATATTTTAATGAATTTTTCATTTCATCATCTTGGAGTTATTATTTAAATAGAAACATCGATTTTGTTTTCTATTACTCTTTAGATTTCAAATGATTATGGATAATTAGCAATTCCGCCGCTATAAATATGTCCACAAACAATATCCGTATTTGCACAAGTTGTAGAATCATTTAAAATTGGATTTAAATAATTTTGATCAAAATGAAAAGATTCAGGTGCCATAATTCGAGTTCCAACAATTTTATCAGCATAATTTTTCATAAAATAAAAAATCTCATTTGAGTAAATAAATCTTTTCATAATTTTTCAATATTTTTTTATTCAGAATCCGTTCTAAAAGGAGCAGCAGGTAATCCTTCTTTGTTATATAGATTAGCTTTAGAAGGATTATCAGCCCAAGCGTATCTTACAGCAATTGGATTTTTAATTTCATCATTCCAAACAATTACTTTATCATTTTCTATTTTCACTTTTGCCCATACAAATTGTTTATCACTTTCACAAATTGCAAATTCATGTAATTCATCATCATTTTTTGATACTAATCCACTTCCAATATTATCAAAAGTTAAAACTATTTCATTTCCATTTATCTGCAGTGATTTATAAATTGGTCCCGAATGAATTATTGAATTATTTTTATATGCAACTTTTTCTGCAGAAAGAAATAATCTTTCTCCAACATCTTTTTTGTTCAAAGGATGAATATCATTCCATTCACCTAAATCAATTGTTACAACAACTCCAGTATTATTAAGTGAAAGAGCTTTTAATTGCTGTTCACGAAACATTGCCCATGCACTTTCTGATGGTTGATTTTTTGCTTCCATAAAATTTGGAAGTTGTGCAACTAAAAAAGGAAAATCACCTTGATTCCATTTGACTCTCCAATCATTTATTAAAGAAGATAATAGCAAAAAATATTCTTTTGGATTCCAAGTATTTGATTCACCTTGATACCAAATAACTCCTTTAATTTTAAAATTATGTAAAGGTTCAATCATATTATTATACAAACCAATTGGTTTCCATCGGATGAATGTTTGTCCAGCAAGCGGCGGCATTTCTGCACCAAGTTTATATTTCCATTCACCCTCAAGATTTATTTCACTATTGCCAAAATCAATCGCGTATTTTTTATCTAAAACAAAACCGGCATTCCCCGAATTACTAATTACTCTAATTACAATTGTATTTTCACCTTCTTTCAATATCCCGGAAGGAATTTCATATCTTCTTGG
>JBGSKB010000068.1:0-4195 GCA_041741395.1 Melioribacteraceae bacterium | reverse complement strand
CTTCTTTTGAAATTAATGATGAAAAATCAATTTTAGGAAAATAACTAATTATTGTTTCAATTTGAATTGACACAATAGATTCCGGCAGTTTTAGCAATTTTGAAATATCATAAAGCGAATATTTTTTCAAAACCAATTCATATGTTTGTGAAATATGTTTAGGTAATTCGCCAAGTATTTTATTTTCATTTTCAGAATTTAAATGTTCCTTAATAATACTTAAAAACTCCAAACCGATTTTATTATACATTCTTTGATTAAATCCGGTAACTTGCATAATTGCCGATGCAGTTTGAGGTTTTGTATTTATAATTTCTTTCAAGATTTTATCAGAGCAAATAATTTGCGGATTTTGGGAAAATTTTTTGGCGGCTAAATCTCTTTCTTCTCTCAGTTTATTAAAAAGTTCAAGATTATTTTCATATTTAATATTCTGAATTTCACCATATTCAAATTCATTTTCTTCAACAAAAAATAATTCTTCCATTGGATTAAAAACCAATTCATCATTAATTTCTTTCAGAATATTTTTTTTCAATAAATATTGAATTGAAGATTCTATTTCTTGAATTGAGTAAAATTTACAATTTTCATAAGTGGAAATTTTTCTTGCAATATTCGATTGCGAACTTCCTTTTAAAATACCAATTAATCTACTTTCTGTCAAAGATCCTTTAAATTCCTTGAAAGTTCTAATAATAATTTCGTTTATAAATTCGTTGCCACTCAAATTTTTATTAGTGTTTGTGCAATTATCACAATTTCCGCATTTATAATTTTTTTTATCTTCGCCAAAATAATTTAAGATAAATTTAAATCGGCATTCTTCAGTATTTACATACTCAATAACTTGATCAAGTTTATTTTGTGATAATTGAATTTTTTTATTTATTTCATCCTTATTTAGTTTTAGATTTTTACATTCAACTCGCTCACTTAGCATTGCAATTTTTTGAACAAATGAAGGTTTATCATATTCAATAATTCCAACGTTATTTAGTGAAAACAAAAATCCATCAATGGCTTTTTTACTGAAGCCAAACGTTTGATAAAGGAAATTAAAATCAAGCTGAACTTTTGAATTGAAAATTGAATTACCAAAAATTTTAATTAGTTGGATAACAAAATCTTGCAGTTCAGAATTATACATTCCTTTTAAATATTTTTTAAGATCATTTTGAGATAATTTGAATTGCACAAAATGCGAAAGGGAATTTGCCGAGCTAAGTTTTAAATAATTGCTTTCTTCCAAAATGGAAATTATTGAAGGAATTAATCCTTTAGTAATTTCTTTTGATTCTATCAGTTTTATTAAATTATTTTCTAACTCTAAAGTTTTTTCAGATTTGCTATTTACCGCAATTTTGTGATAATCTAAAATCGCATTGTAACATTTTTTAATCTGCTCAACATTTGGATTACTATTTCTTATAAAAAAATCTTGAATTTCTTTATCTCGATTTTCATAAAACAAAAAAGCTTTTGATTCGGTTCCATCTCTTCCAGCTCTGCCAAATTCTTGATATAAATTTTCTATCGAACTTGGAATATTGTAATGAATTACTAAACCAATATCCTTTTTGTCAATTCCCATTCCGAACGCATTTGTTGCGACAATTATTTTTGATCTACTGCTTATAAAATTATCTTGAATTATTCGCCGTAATTCATTTGTTAAACCAGCATGATAAAATTCATTATCTATTTTTTTGAGAATTAAAAAATTTGATAATTGCTCAGCATATTTTCTTGTAGAAGTATAAATAATTGTCGGTGTTTTATTTTCATTCAAAATTTCCGCTATCTTCTCTTTTTTATTTTTCTCAAATAAAACATTTAAAGAAATATTTTCGCGTTCAAATCCGGTAATATGAACTGAAGGATTTTCAAACTGCAATTGTTCAACAATGTCTTTTCTAACTTCCGGAGTTGCAGTTGCCGTAAATGCTGAAATATTTTTAATCCCAATTGATAAAGCGAAGTTTTTAATATTTCTATAACTTGGTCTAAAATTATGTCCCCATTCACTTATGCAATGTGCTTCATCAATAAATAAATATTCCGGTTTAGTTTGTTTAATTCTTTGAACAAAATTTAAATTGTTTAGTCTTTCCGGAGAGACAAACAACATTTTAATTTTATTATTTTGCAAATCATTTAGAACTTTTTCAGATTCAACATAGTCTAATGTGCTGTTAATGAATGCAGCCGGTTGATTTTCTTGATTCATTGAGTTTACTTGATCTTGCATTAAAGAAATTAACGGCGAAATTATTATTGAATAAGTTTCTGAAATTAATGATGGTAATTGGTAACAAATTGATTTTCCGGCTCCGGTTGGCATAATTGCTAAAACATTTTTTTTATCTAAAATGTCTTTAATTATTTGTTCTTGTCCAGATCTAAAGGAATCAAAACCAAAATATTTTTTTAAATACTTATGAAGCATACTCAATAATTATAATTTCGATTGACAAAGAATAATTCTATTTTTACTTAAAATTATTTCACATTTAAAGAAAACAATGAATTCAATTGAAGTTACAAATCTAACCAAAATATTTAAAACCAAAGCTCTAAATAAAAACGGAATTACAGCTTTAGACAACGTTTCCTTAAATGTTGAAAAGGGAATTATATTTAGTTTGTTGGGTCCAAACGGCGCAGGAAAAACTACGTTAATTAAAATTCTTTTGGGAATAGTTTTTCCAACAAGCGGAAGTGCAAAAATATTAGATCAAGATGTTTCCAATTTTGATGTAAGAAAAAAAGTTGGTTATTTGCCTGAAAATCATAAATTTCCAAATTACTTAACCGGAGAAGAAGTTATAATTTATTATTCAAAACTGAGCGGATTTGAATTAGAGAAAAACTCTCCTAAAATTTCTGAAGTTTTAAATTTGGTGAAAATGGAAAAATGGAGAAAAACCAAAATTAGAAAATATTCAAAGGGAATGATGCAAAGACTTGGTTTGGCTCAAGCAATTATTCACGATCCAGAAATTATTTTTCTTGATGAACCGACCGATGGAATTGATCCGGTTGGACGAAAGGAAATTAGAGATATTTTGAAGGAATTGAAAAATAGTGGAAAAACATTATTTCTAAACAGCCATTTGCTTTCAGAAGTGGAATTGGTTTCTGATAAAGTTGCAATTTTGAATGAAGGAAAATTAATAAAAATTGGAAGTGTTGAAGAACTTACAATTTCCAAAGAAATCTGCATTATTGAAACTGAAGAAAAACTTAATCAAGAATTGGTTGAAAAATTAAAGCAATCATTTAAATTTAGCTTAAATAAAAATATTGTTGAGTTAGAAGTTTCTGATAATAAAGTTTCAAATAATTTTATGGATGAACTGCGGAAATTAAATATCAATATTATAAGTTTTAGTCAGAAAAAAAGTTCGTTGGAAGATATGTTTATTAAATCCATAACCGAGAAAAATAATAATGAATAATATTTTAACAATTTCAAATTTCACAATTAGAGAAGCAATTTCCAGAAAAATTATTGTGGCTTTTTTTGCAATTTCAACATTCACAATTATTGTTTTTGCACTTTTATTCGGATTTGTTTCAGCGGAAAATTTTACTCAAATGAATTCAAAAAATATGCCTTTAGATGAAATGTCAGCCGAATTAGTAAAAGGTTTAAAATTAATTGTTGTTGCTCCACTTTTCGGCGGCGGATTATTTTTATCAATTTTTTCGGCATCCAGCTTTATTCCAAATATGCTTGAAAAAGGAAATATTGATTTGCTTCTTTCCAAACCAATTTCACGAACACAAATTATTTTAGGAAAATTTCTTGGCGGAGTTTTAATCGTATTTCTAAATATCGCTTACCTAATAATTTCACTTTGGATTCTAATTGGAATTAAATTTTCAATTTGGGGACCAAGTTTTTTATACAGCATTCTTACAATTACCTTCACTTTTGCATCGCTTTATTCTTTGATTATTTTGATCGGAATTTTAACCCAAAGCTCAGTTTTAGCCATGATGCTCTCGTATTTAATATTTTTTATTTTCTCTCCAATTTTAAGTGCTCGTGATTCGATTGGCTATTTTTTGAATAATTCCATCGTAAACGGAATTATGGAAGTTTTATATTATATAATTCCTAAAACTTCAGAACTTGGCACAATCACAACAGAACTTGCAATGGGTTATGGAATTGAAGAATTTCAAC
>JBGSKB010000067.1:0-9479 GCA_041741395.1 Melioribacteraceae bacterium | reverse complement strand
ATACAAAAAGGTTCAACCAGAACAAATTCTGGTGATAGAAGTTCTTACACAACACAAAAAAGTTATAAAACAAAGAACAGTACAATGAGTAAACCAAATGTAAGATCAAACGAAAACAGATCAAGTTCAAACAGAAGCAGTGAGTCAAAGAGTTATTCAACTCCATCAAGATCAAGTAATTCTAGTAGTTCAAGCGGTTCAAGTTATTCTGCTCCGTCAAGAAGCAGCTCAAGTTCAGGAAGTTATTCCTCAGGAAGATCAAGTTCCGGTAGTAGTTCTTCGAGCGGTTCATCATCAAGAAGTAGTGGAAGTTCAAGCAGCGGAAGCTCAAGTAAAAGCAGCGGAAGAAATAGATAAGAAATTATATAAAATTTGAGTTGGTTTTGTGAATATTGAAAATAACGGAGAAAAAATTTAATGAAAGTCAGAATATATTTTGTAATTGGAATTTTTGTACTGAATATTTCAAATTACATTTTTGCTCAAAATTTTAATGATGCATATAGATTAAGCGAACAAACTATTGATTTTGATGCAAGAAATCTTGCTTTTGGAAACAGCTCAATTGCTTCAATGGGAAATTTCTCAAGTACAGTTATAAATCCCGCTGGATTGGCAACAATTAAAAAAAGTCTGTTTAATTTTGGAATTAATACAAATTCATTTAACAATAATGGAAATCTTTTTAATTCATCAATAATGGCAGAAAAAAATAATAATAATACGAATCAATTTGGATTAGTATTTCCACTTCCGACAAGAAAGGGAAGTGCTGTAATTGCATTTGGATACAATCAATCGAATGATTACAATTCATTTGTAAAATTTAACGGATTTAATTCAAATTCAAATTCTATGATTCAAGATTTAGCTTTTGCAAATGATGATTTAGCTTATGAATTATATTTAAGTTATCCGACATATAAACCAAATGGTGATTACGATGGAGATGCAACAAATATTAATGGAAGACTAAATCAGAGCGGCTCAATTGATGAAGAAGGAAGTTTAAATAGCTGGTTAATGTCCGGAGCTTTTGAAATATCCAAAAATATTTTTATTGGTGGAACATTAAATTTACTTTCCGGTGATTATAAACGAAACAGAACTTATTGGGAAGAAGACGCAAATAATATTTATACGGGATTTTTAGATCCGCAAGATTCAAGCACACTGGATTTCCAATCATTTTATTTAAATGATATTGTTGATTGGGAAATTAGCGGTTTTGATTTTCGTTTGGGATTACTTTATAGAATGAATGATATGTTAAGTTTTGGTGCGACAATTAAATTTCCTACGAGCTACACAATTGCAGAAACTTATTCGGTTTATGGTGAATCTGAATTTGCAAATGCCGGTTATTATGTCGATTATCCGGGTTCAGAATTAGAATACAAAATTTCAACTCCAATGGAACTAAGCGGCGGAATTTCTGCATCATTGCCATTTGTAAATTTGAATGCGGGTTTAAAATTTGTTGATTATTCGCAACTTGAATTTACTGACGGATTTGATGAAATTGATCTTGACGGAAAAAATGCAGAAATTACTGAGTTTTTAGAAAACGTTGTAAATTATAATTTTGGCGCTGAAGTAACTTTGCCATATCCGGCAATGAAATTAAGAGGCGGATTTATTTATAATCCTTCACCTTTTATTGATGATGCTTCCAATTATGATAAAAAATATTATACAGCCGGTTTAGGTTTACCGCTTTCCAAAAATTTAATTATTGATTTTGCATATTTGCACGGCTGGTGGAATAATTTTGGCGATAATTACGGAACAAACTTATCACGAATAAATCAAGAAATTACTCTAAACAAATTTGGAATAACAATAAATTATATATTTATGTAATCACAAAATCAATTTGATTTGTAAGCAAAAGCACCTTATTTTCTTTGGTGCTTTTTTTTATTTAAAGGGAGAATTTTATAAAAGGCAGAATTGTTAAAATAGAAAGTAAAGATTATTATGTAAAAATTTCTGATGATGAAATTTTGAGATGTTCACTTCGCGGAAAATTCAAAAAAGAATATAATCTTAAGAAAGATAAACTTTTAACTTTAGATTTTGCATCGCTTGGAGATTGGGTTGAAATTAGTAAAATCTCAAATGAAATTGGAGTAATTGAATCAATTTATGATAGAAAAAATTACTTATCACGAAAAGCTGGTAAATTAAGAGGCGGATTAAAAAGAGGAAGAAGACTAGAACAAATTATTGCTTCAAATATTGATAAAATTTATATTGTTGCAAGCATAATTTTCCCGGATTTTAACAATAGATTTATTGATAGAGTTATTGTTGCCGCAGAAAGTGCAAATATTGATTTTTCAATTGTTATAAATAAAATAGATTTGGATGAAAATAATTACTCAATAAACTGGGAACAATTCTATAAATCAATAGGTTATAATGTTTTTAGAGTAAGTGCAAAAAGTGGTGAATCAATTTTAGAATTGAAAGAAAATTTATCCGGAAAAGTAAATGTGTTTTGGGGTCAATCGGGCGTTGGAAAATCTTCAATATTAAATTCAATGTTTCCTCATTTGGAATTTCGGGTCGGCGAAGTAAGCAATTATTCACAAAAAGGAATTCATACAACTGTAACTGGAGAATTTAAAAAAGTTGCCGAAAATACCTATATTGTTGATACTCCCGGTATTCGAGAAATTGATCCTTACGGAATAAAAAAAGAAGATTTATCACATTATTTTTTGGAGTTTAAACCTTTTCTTCAAAATTGCAAATTCAGTACTTGTAATCATGATCATGAACCGGATTGTGCAATTATTGATGCAGTTGAAAAAGGTGAAATTTCAATCGAGAGGTATCAAAGTTATTTAAATATTCTTAATACAATTGAAGATGACATGTTTTATTGAGCAACTATTCATTTCATTTAATAATTTTACGTTTATTATTTTTTTCATAATACTTAGGTTAAATACTAATTGATAAAATACATTTATTTTCTGTTTTTGATATTCATAATTTCTTGCTCGTCTCACGTTGAAAAAGAAACATCTCTGAACCAAGAAGATGCAAAAAAAGTTTCTTCAGCTGATAAAGAAACTGCGCAGCAATTATTTATTGATGCATCAATGATGGATCTTGAAGAAAAATACGCCGAAGCAATTTTGGATTATCAAGAAGCTTTAAGATTAGATCCAAATGCCGGAATTTATTATGCATTAGGAAAAGATTATTTACGTCTGAATAAGCTTTCGCAAGCTTTAATCAATTCTAAAAAATCTGTTGAAATAGAACCCAAGAATGTTGAATATCTTACATTGCTTGGAACAATTTTTTCATTCAGTAGAAATGCTGATTCCGCAAAAGTAATTTTTGAAAAAATTGTTGATATTGATTCATTGGATGTAAATGCCAGATTTAATTTGGCTCAATTAAATGAATCAAATCAACCATTAAAATCTTTGGAACTTTACATAGAAATTTTAGCTATTACTGGTCCCGAATGGAATGTACTAATTAAAATTGCTGAACTTAACGAAAGATTGGGACAAACAGATCAAACAGTGAAAACTGCCGAGGAACTTTTAGAATTAAATCCTTCCAGTTTAGAATTGCAAAAAATGTTGATTGAATCTTACATCAAAACAAGTCAATTTGAAAAAGCACTAAGCACCGTAAACAATTCTTTGGAAATTTTTCCGGATGATTTGAACTTAATAGAACTTAAAGGAAATGCTTATGTGAAGATGAAAGAATGGGATAAAGGAGCGGAAGAATATAAAAAGATTTTAAATAAACCTAAAATTCCATTTGAAATAAAAATGAGAATTGGTGCTGCTTTTTATGCGGAAAGTTTAAATGATTCTACACTTTATCCAATTGCATTAAATGTACTTCAGCAAATTGATAAAGATACATCCGATTGGCAGTTAAATGCTTTTATGGGTGAAATTTGTAATAGACAAAAAAATGATTCGTTAACTCAAATTTATTTTAGAAAAGCAATTGAATTAGCTCCCATGAATAATGATCTAAGAATTAGGTTTGGACAAATTCTGTTTGAAAATACAGATTATGCAACTGCTGCAAGTGAAATGGAAAATGCTGTAAAAAAATTCCCTAATGATTTTGTAATAAATTTTATACTTGGTTTATCTTTAGCACAAAGTTCGGATCACTTAGGTGCATTGCCATATTTAAAAAAGGCTGTAGAAATAAATCCAAATGATTTAAATTCTACAATGTCCTATAGTTTTTCTTTACATCAAGCAAAACAAAGTGACGAAGCTTTGAAATATCTTGATAGAGCTTTACGAATTGATGCAAAAAATGTTCAAGCATTAAGTTTAATGGGAATGATCTATGACGGCAAAAATATGTTTTCAAAAAGTGACAGCATTTATGCAATAGCTGTTTCATTGGATTCCACCGATATTTTGACATTAAACAATTTTGCTTATTCACTTGCAGAGCGCGGAGTAAATTTAGATAGAGCTTTAAAAATGGTAAAAGTTGCTGTTGATAAAGAACCGGAAAATTCTTCATACCTTGATACTATCGGCTGGGTTTTCTTCAAAATGAATAAATATGAAGACGCAAAAAAACATATAGAAAAAGCAATTGAGTTTGATAATAAAAATGCAACTTTACTTGATCATTTGGGAGATGTATATTATAAACTTGAAAATAAAGAAAAAGCTAAAATCCTTTGGCAAGATGCACTTAAATTAGATCCGAAATTAGAAAATGTTGAACAAAAAATTTTACAAGGATTGGAGTGACAAACAAGAAAAATTTTATCCTTTACATTTTATTAATTATTTCAATTATTAGCTGTGTACCAAGTAAACCAGTTTATGAAGAAGAAATCCTTACTGCAGATAGATTAATTAAAAAATTAGAAGCAAACAGAAGGAAGATAAAAACTTTTCAAGGTTCCGGAATAATAAATGTTGAATCCGAACAGATTGATGCAAAAGCTACTTTTGAAGTTTTTCTGAAAAAACCGGATTCGTTAAAATTTGTTATTTACGGTCCTTTTGGGATTGACCTTGCGCAAGCTTTAGTAACTTCATCCGAATTTGAATTTTATGATGAAATGAAAAATGTTCTTTATAAAGGAAGAAATGACAATAATATCCTTAACAAAATATTTCACATTGATTTGAGTTTTGCGGAACTAATTGATGCGTTTGCCGGAGCCGTTAATCTAACCGATAAATTAAGAATTGAACCAGATAATTATAAATTAACCGATGAAGAATATCATTTAACTTATTTGGATACGTTAAACAATAAGCAAAGTTTGTATAAAATACAGATTAGTAATCTCGCAATAAATAATTTTAGACTTTACAAAAATAAGAAAACGCTTTTGTTCGATGGAGAATATAAAGATTTTGAAATGTTTGATAATGTTGCAATTCCATCAACAGTTATTGTTCAGAATAAAGTTAATAATCAGAAAGTTACAATTGACTACAGAAATATTTCTGTGAATGAGAATTTAGGAAACATGCAGCTTGATTTACCAAAAGATGTAAGTGTAAAAATATGGTAAAAGAAATAATATTTGTTTTATTAATTTTCTCGACATTTATTTTATGTCAGAATGATATTAAAATTGATGATAAAAATAGTGAACTCAAAAATATTCAAAATCAAATTCAATCTCTTGAAAGTGAACTTTCCGAATTAGCTAATAAAGAAAAAAATAATCTTTCCGTTTTGAAAAAGTTGGATCATCAAAATTTACTTTTAAATAAAAGTATTAAAAAATTAGGAAATGAAGAGAAACAAAAAGAACAAAATATTTTAAATCTGAATTCTCAAATTACAAAACACAAATCGAGAATTAAAGCTTTGCAAAAGGAATACAGCAGTTATTTAGTTTGGATTTACAAACAAGGCGATAATTCAACTTTAAAATATTTATTTAATTCAGATTCATTTAATCAACTTTTAATTCGCTATAAATATTTGGATTACGTTCATAAAGCAAGTGAAAAAAATGTTAATGAATTAAGAGATAATCAAATTAAACTTAGTGAAGCTAAAAATTTAGTTGAATCTGAACTTTCCGAAAAAGTTAAATTAAAAAATCAGAAAGCAAGTGAACAAGAAGTTCTTAATAAAAAAAGGGAAGATAGAAAAGTTTTATTGGCTTCTTTAAAAAAAGATAAAAAAAATGTAAATGTTGAGATTGATCAAAAGCGGAAGATTGAGATTAAAATTAAAAAAATGATTGCTGATTTAATTGAAAAGGAAAGAGAAAAAGAAAGACAAGTGCGAACCGCAAAACTAAAAGGAGAAATAAAAGAATATAATTATGATTTCAACTACAGCAGTTTTCAAAATTTTGCACAGTTGAAAGGTGTTTTAAGCTGGCCAATAAAATCTCCTAAGATTGGAAGAAGTTTTGGCGAAAATAAAAATGACAAAACCAAAACTGTAACTTTAAATTATGGCATAGATATTATTGCAAAAGATAATAAGGAAGTTTACGCAGTTGCCGAAGGAATTGTAAGCGCAATTGAGTGGATTCCCGGTTACGGCAGCGTTTTGATTATTACGCACAGAGACGATTACAGAACAGTTTACGGACATATGACAGATATAAATGTATTAGAAGGCAACAAAGTGAAAGCCGGTGATTTAATTGGTCAAGTAAATGAAAGTCTTGAAGGAAGTATTCTACATTTTGAAATTTGGAACGAGAGGAATTATCAAAATCCACAAGAATGGCTTGTGAAAAAATAAATGAATATTAAAGATTTTATTAAAATATTTATTCAAAAAAATAAAACTTTATTAAGAAATTTTTCTTCGTTAACCGCTCTGCAAATTTCACAATATCTTTTTCCGCTTATTACATTTCCTTATTTAGTTCGTGTTTTAGGTCCTGATGGTTATGGACTTGTATCTTTTGCCAATGCATTTATCGGATATTTTACAGTAATTACAGATTATGGATTTCATCTTTCCGCTACAAAAGATATTTCAATAAATAGAAAAAACAATTCCCATAAAATTGAAGAAATTTTTAACTCAGTTTTGGGTGTGAAATTTTTACTTTTTCTTTTAAGCATTTTATTAATAGTTCCCATTCTCTTATTTATCCCAAAATTTAATCAAGATGTGATGATTTATTTTATTTCATTTCTTGCAGTATTTGGGACCACAATATTTCCGATTTGGTTTTTTCAAGGCATGGAAGAAATGGGATATATAAGTAACATTAGTATAGTTGTAAAAGTACTTTGGGTAATTTCAATATTTGTTTTTGTAAATTCAAAGGATGATTTAATAATTCTCGTAAGCCTTAATGCAATTAGTTCAATTGTAACCGGAATAATTGGATTATGGTTTGCAATAGTTAAGTTTAAACTAAAATTATTTATTCCTTCTGCTGAACAAATAAAATATCAACTTTCTGATAGCTGGCATTATTTTCTTTCAAATGTTTCAATTAGCTTATATACAATTTCAAATATTTTTATTTTAGGATTATTTACAAATGATACAATTGTCGGATATTTTTCTGCCGCAGATAAAATCAGATACGCAATTCAAAATGTTACTGCTACAGCAGGAAGAACAATTTTCCCGCATCTATCTTCTGAATTTCTGAGATCACACGATGCCGGATTTAGTTTCATTAGAAAATATATTAAATCAATGGGAAGCTTGATTTTAATACTGAGCATTTTACTATTTATATTTTCTGAGCAAATTGTGTTATTAGTTGTTGGGGAAGAATATTTTAAATCTATAATAATTTTGAAAATTCTTTCTGTTCTTCCATTTATAATATTTGCCAGCAATGTTGCCGGAATTCAAACAATGGTTAATCTTGGGTTTAAAAGAGAATTTGCAAACATTATTATAATTGCCGGAGTTTTAAATATCATTTTATCTTTCATATTAGTTCCAATTTACTTTGAACTTGGAAGCGCTGTTGCAGTTGTAATTACCGAATTAGTTGTTACAATAAAAATGTTAAATTTTCTTAAACGAAAAAATATTAATGTTTTTAGGAAAGCTGCATCCGAATTATGAAAAAAAATTATCTAGTTTATAAAATTGTTTTTCGTTTATGATAAACAAAACTTCATTCTTAAAAAATTATACTTGCCTATAGAACACCTAATTGAATAGATATTTTATTGAAACAAATAATTTCTTAAACATGATTAGCAAATTTTTCAATTCACTTTTAAAAATTGGACAGTATTATTTTTATATATCAATTATTGATAGAGCGATATCATTTTTCTTTTTTTTAGCAATTGCAAAACGATTTTCAGTTGAAGATTATGGACAGATGGTTACAGTTTTTGTGGTTTCAAGTATTGTTTTAACAATATTTGATTTTGGATTACAAATATATGTACAGCGAGAATCTGCAATTAAAAACACAATTGATGAAATACTTTCGTCAGTATTGTTTATCAAAACATTTTCTCTATTTTTTTATTATTTGTTTGTATTTACTTACTTGCTATTTACAAATCCTGATATTCCCATTTATCATATATTAATAATTTCTACTATTTCTCTCTTAATTAACATCTCAACTTTATTAAGTTATGTCTTTTATGGCAAGAATAAAACTAAAAATGTCTTTATTATTACTGTGTCAACAAAAATAGTATTTATTATTGCTATCATTGTCCTATTTTATCTAAAAAGTAATTTTGTTTACTTTTTACTCATTTTAATGATGACAAACTTATTACAAATGATTTTTTTAATTATTGATTTAAGAAGAAATAAAATATTTATTAAAATAAAACTAGAATATTTTAAAAAAGGAATTAATGTACTTAAACTTTCATATCCATTAGGATTAGCTGTATTGTTTAATCACTTATATGATAGAATTGATATTGTTTTAATTTCAAGGATTGTTAATAATGAAAGTGTTGGTCAGTACAATATTGCTTATTCTATAAATAAATTGGTATCTATTTTGTTTGGAGTAATATTTATTTATGGATTTAATATATTTTCAAAAAATGTGAATGAAAAAAGCAATTTTAACTATTTATTCTATCTTAGTATTCCGATTGTAATATTAAGTATTGTATGTACATTTTTAATTTATTTTTTTGGTGGTTTTTTTTTACATCTATTATTTGACAATAAATATTTATTAGCTGAAAATATTTTACCTTTATTGTCATTTTCAGTATTGGGTTTTGGATTAAATAGTTTAACTGGTGTTTTTATTAATGCCAATGGAAAATTTAAAGGAGTAATGTTATGTACAATTGCTGGTTTAATTGTTAATATAATTTATAACATTTTATTTCTTCCTAAAATTGGAGTATATGCAGCAGTCTACTCTACTATTATTACAGAATATACCATTTTGTTTTTAGAATCGATTTATATCTATTTCTTTATATATAGAATGAGTTATGGGCACATCTAATTGGCAAAATATTTCATATTGTATAGGTTTACTAAGAAAAATCAATCCAAAAAAAATA
>JBGSKB010000066.1:0-1619 GCA_041741395.1 Melioribacteraceae bacterium | reverse complement strand
ATGGATTTCTTTTTTTGAAAAATTTAAAACTGAACTAGATAATCAAATAGAAGGTTTAAATAAGAAAATTGACAAATATGTTGAAGAGTTCAGAATTGTAGTGTTTAAAAAAGAAACGAATAGCATTGATATATTAAGAGGGATTCATGATGGATTAGTAAAAATTCAAAATCAAGTAGTTGAATTGAAAGATGCTTTCAGTGATATTTATGATATTGAAGAATTATTAGATAGGGTTAATACAGATTTTGAACCTGAAAAAACACTTACTAATATAAAAAGAGCAAGAACCTTCCTTTTGGAAATTCGCGATTATTTAAATTTCATAAATAAAAGAATAAATTTAATTCACCCCCGGATTAATGAATTTTTTGTAGATATTTATCGGGCTGATTTTGACAAAAAAACAAAACAATTCATCCATTTTTTAATCGAAAAAACTAAAATTACCAGAATCAAATCAAAAAACGAGTTAGTATTTCCCGATGAATCAAATTTATATAAACCATTTTATAATGAAACTTTTAATTTTCTTATTGCTGACAATCAATTAAATATTAATTCAAAAAGAGAAAACAGAATTGAACATACTGTAATAAAGGAGGAACATGTCAATAAAAAATTTGAAAGAGTCCAGCAGATAAGACAAGAAAAGATTAAAACCTACAAATATTTGTCAGAGATAAAGGACGATTTAATAAGTAAAGGTCAAATTGAATTTCATCCTTATTTTTTTAAAATCTTTTCAGAAACACAAAATATCAATATTGCAATTAAAGTGGCGTTTTTGTTATTAAATGAATATTCAAAACAAACTGAATATGAAATTGATATAAAAGATAATATGATTATAAATGAGCTAAAAAACAATACCGCAATATGGAAAATGAAAATCTCCAGGAAAAAGTAAGTAAATTATTAGATTACGATTTTTTAATTGATGAAGAAGCACAAGAATTATTCGCGGAGGTTGATTATGCCTTACGATTAGGCAAACACATTCAATTTAATCACAACAAACAAACCAGTCTGTTTAATTTTATTTATAGAAACCAGAAAAACTTAAAAAATTACTATAGAGACTTTTACAAGGTTAAATTATGCCAAAGTGGTGAAAGTAAGTTTAATACATATTTTTATTTAGGATTTGATCAAGGTGATAGAGGTATGATCAGAAAAGGAACCTATGAATACCTTGACAAAAAGCATATTATTATTGGTCTGGTGTTTTGGGAAATTTACCATCTTGATTTAAATGGTACTGAAGAAATATCAAAATTTGCGGAAATACTTCTTAATCATGATGTTTATAAAGAAAGCTTTTTCCGTTTATTTGCTTTTATAAATGGTGAAACAGAAGATATGTATGAAGACAGTGAACTGATAGTAAAAGAATTAAGGAAGGCATTTGATAAATTCGAAGATTTAGGTTGGATTGTTTTTGAAAACTCAGAAAAAGAACGTTTTACAGTTATGCCTTCTTTCCGTAGATTAACTGAAGAAATGTATCAAAATGAAATTGAGAACTTTGATAAATTATATAAAGAGGCATTCGAAAATGAATAACAACGATTATCCCAAAATATATAGTTTGTCAACATTAGGAGTAATTCACCATT
>JBGSKB010000065.1:0-4018 GCA_041741395.1 Melioribacteraceae bacterium | reverse complement strand
TATTTTATTAATATCATTTTTTTTGTTTGATAAAAATCACCGGCTTTTAATGTATAAAAATATATTCCGGTTGATAAATTTCCGGCATCAAATTTAATTTCATAATTCCCCGGAGTATGAACATTATTAACTAAAGTTTTTATTTCTCTGCCAAGTACATCGTAAATTGTTAAAGTTACGATCGAGCTAAAGCTCGAGGCTACGTTTGGAATTGAGTAATTTATTATTGTACTTGGGTTAAACGGATTTGGATAATTTTGCGACAAACTAAAAACTTCCGGAATTGCATGGTTTTCTTTTACATCTGTTACATGTCCTACAAAATCTTCATTTTGTCTTGGAACTAATTTATAATTGCTGAAAGAATAAAATAAAATTCCGGTAATACTTTCAAATGTATGCCCAGCTTCAATTTTAATTCCTTTGCCTTCCAAAGAAGCATCCCACATATTATGAAAATCATGCATTCCATCTTGAAGTTCCAATCTCATTTGAACATTTGATGTATCAGTAATATAAATTTCACCAAAATTTCTACTTCCGCCAGATCCTTCATCCGGACCATCAACAGCGCCGTCAGCATTTGCATCAAGAACTTTTACGTTTTCTAATTTAACCAAAACTCCTTCATAAGATTCTGCCGGCAATGAACCATCACTTGATGAACCAATATCCGCTGTAGAAATTAATTCTACTTCTGGATAAATTGGCGGGAACCAATCTGCAGTTAAATATAGAACTGTTGCTCCATTATCTAATGTTCCAATTCTTGTAACACCGAAACTTTCGTTAACAATTCCGGTTACTTGTACATGTTCATTTCTTGGTGCAGCTTCAGCTTCAACGCCAAAAATTTGAATTCCGCTCCAAGTTCCATTTTCATATCCTTGAATATAAACTTGTGGTCCAACATTTGCGCCATCTCCTTGTATATCTGTTGTATCTGCCGAAACTTGTCCGCTAACTGAAACTTCATAACCATTATAACCACTATACCCGCTTCCAAATGGTGAATATTGAATATCACTGACTTTTAACGGTCTATCTAAAACCATATAAAAATAACTTCTGTTAATATTTGAAGGACTTGTAGAACTAAAGTTATTTGAATCGGTTGCGGAAACATAATATTTAACCAAAACAGAATCTGAAGATGCTGGAATAGTTGCACTCCAAATTGAATCAGTTGAATTACTCAATGTCATATCAACTGAAACAAAAGCTGCATCGTTTTTACTATAATTTAGTTTAACAGATTTAATTCCCGAAGTCTTATCTTCATCAACAACTTTTGCACTAACTATTACTTCTTCATTAAATTTTACAACTCCTTTATCTCTAATTACATTAGAAATATTTGGAGCACTTTCACCATAAATAATATCATCAGGATAAACCGGATTTAACATAAACCAACCATATTGTCCTCCGGTTCTTGTTTCTATATAACCTCGGATGCTGGTTACGCTTGTACCAGCTGATGGCGGCACAAATCCGCTTCTTATATAAATCCCTTTATTGTAAATTACCATACTTGTATTATTTTCATCAAAAACTTTAAAAGTACCGGAACCAACAATACCGGGATCGGATGTTGTTAAATTCTGAAACTCAACATAAACACCTTCCCATTTTTCTGCTAAATAATTTGGAGTTGTTGTTCCTTTTTCAAATAATGAATCTAACGTTAAAACAACTGGTTTTGGTCGTGTCATTTGTCCAATTACATTTGATGCATCAAAACTTATAACATCTATTTCGGTTGTTGTAAAATATTCAACAACTTCAACAGTTGCTTTAATAACCATTCCCGAATCAAGAATCGCAAATACTTCATTTGTTAGTGAACGATCTCTGCATAAAACTCCACCCCATTCCGGATTATTAATATCTTGAAGAAAAAGCGCGGGAGCTCCAGCAGATAACATTTCATTTTGAGTCGGATCGGCATTAAAATATGGTGAATTCATAACAACGCCAGTAACAATTACTGTATCTCCAACAAGTTCAGGTTTTGGTTCGGTCGCTAAGCTTCCATAATACAGTAAAGAATCATTTGACACAAAATTTACGTCTTTAATTGAAACTTCAGGATAACTTTGCGAAAAAATTTGAGATGATGCAATAATTAGAAAAAATAGTAAGCTTCTAATTTTCATTGATTTTCCTTTATTTTATTACTAAAAATTTTCCTCTTTTGAGATTTCCACTTTCAATATTTTTTACTGTAAACAAGTATAATCCTGTTGCAATTGCTTGATCATTTTCTGTTACCAAATCCCAAGCATGTTCACCACCCGACATTTGCTGTTTGCCATCTTTAGAAAATGTTTCAAACCATCTTAAATCAGAGCCGTTACTTTGCTGATTGTGATGAATTTTCTTTACAATATCTCCGGAAAGTGTATAAATTATAATTTCACATTCTGCAGGTAAATTGTAAAAATATATTTTTCTTAATCTTTCTGAATTTCCATCCCAATATGCTTCTCCATAATATGGATTTGGGTAAACTCCAATTTCAAATTCACCATCATTGTTGGGCGGAGTTCCTGGAATTACTTTTTGCAAATTAGCTAACGGACCACTTTCTAAACTTTCCAAATTATTTTCATTATCACCCTGATCGAAAGCTGTAACTGAATAAATATACTGCCACCCATTTAATTGATTTTCAACTTCAAATTTGTACCAATATTCTGTTTCATCACCTTCAAAAATAATTGGACTTTGGAGTTCAACAAATCCAAATCCAGTGTTAAAACCAATTTCATTTTCAGAGCTGTCAAATTCTGCAACTAAAACTAATGAAGAACTTATATCTTGAGATTCCGTTAAATCAAAACCCGGATTGGTTCTGTAAATTCTGTAACCTTCAAAATCTTTTTTTGCGGAAATTGGATCAATAGATTTTTCCGCTCTCTTATCCCAATAAATAGTTACAGCTTGACTTTGCGGAATTACTTTTACTTTTGGCGGAGTTGGCGGAGCCGGTAAAATATATCTTGTAATTTTTCCATTTCCATCTAAATCTTCATCTCGATCTAAAACTCCATTTGCATTTTTATCTTCGCCATTGTAAGCTCTTAAAGCCCAGCTTGCATTTAAGTAGAAATCAGTTTTTTGTTCTTCGGTATCAGATGAAGGTAAATCACTACCAAATTTTTTAGCAGCGACAATTGCAAATGTTACATTTACGGAATCTCCCGGCGCAAGAGAATTTTTTATTCCGGTGGTTATTAACATTGATCTATTACTTGGAGTTTTTATTGCATCCGGTTTGATTGCTTCTTCTTCGCCAAATCTATTTGTTCCTCCGTAATAACCTAACATTTTTTGAAATCTTTGAATATCATTTTGCGGTGCGAAAAAATTTGGATCAGTTGTATTTCTAAATTGCCAATTTACAAAATTAACTTTGTCAATTTCATAATCAGAACCAAGAAATTGAATTCCAACATAACTATCAGTAAATCCAATATCGCCGGCGGCATCAAATTCGTAAGCAATTTTTAACGAATCACTATATCCGTTTCCTCCTTTATTATAAAAAGCACTTCCGGTTCTTGGTGAAGTTATATTTGTATTTCTAACAACTGTATCAGTCCAAAGTCCAACATGTAAACTATCTAAATATTTATTTGAAGTATTTTTTATCCAATAATTTAGGATTACAAAAAAATCTGCAAATGGAAAATTCCACGCATAAGTTTCTTGGTGAATACTGATTCCAAGCGGTCTGTGATCAACAATTAATTCATCATTATTCAAATGAGTATTAGTATCAACAAAATCCATAACAAAATCTTGATGTGAAATTGCTTTTGGATCAAAAAATTTTGAATCAAATAAAGATGATCTTTCCCGAACAATACTGCCGGAAATATTTGTAAATTCAAATCCGCCGCCGCGAGCAGAAACAGACGAAGCATCAACGGCTCCGGTTGTAACAAATGGTCCTAATTTATTATTTCCGTTTTCATCGCTGATGAATCCGCCTATCCAAAGTCCGCCATCA
>JBGSKB010000064.1:0-7784 GCA_041741395.1 Melioribacteraceae bacterium | reverse complement strand
GAAAAACAACAACTTTTTATATGATTGTTGGAATGATAAAACCGAACGACGGAAAAGTTTTTTTAAATCAAGAAAATATTACAGAACTACCGATGTACAAAAGAGCAAAAATGGGGATTGGATATCTTCCGCAAGAAGCTTCTGTGTTTAGAAGATTAAGTGTTGAAGATAATATTATGGCAGTTTTAGAAATGACAAAATTAGACAAGCAAAAGAGAAAAGAAAAACAAGAAAAATTGCTTGAAGAATTGAGCATTGCACATATTAGAAAAAGTAAGGGATTTCAACTAAGCGGCGGCGAAAGACGAAGAACCGAAATTGCACGCGCACTTGCTACTGATCCGGATTTTATTTTATTGGATGAACCGTTTGCCGGAGTTGACCCGATTGCTGTCGAAGATATTATGAGCATTGTTGCCAATCTCAAAAACAAAGGAATTGGAATTTTAATTACTGATCACAATGTTCATGAAACTTTAAGCATTGTTGATAGAGCATACATTCTTATTGAAGGTAAAATATTCAAAGACGGAATTGCTGAATCATTAGCTGAAGATGAAGAAGTTAGAAAACTTTATCTTGGTGAAAAGTTTAAGTTAGAACGTTATGATTAATTTATTCCAAATAAGTTACTTATTAAACTCTCTAATAATTTTTTGAATTTCTTCTTCGCTAATTCCTCTTCCCAATTTCTTTTCACTTGATTGAGAATTTTTTTGCGTAGTGAATTTATTTTGCGATGTTTGAATATTTACAACCGGATTTCCGGCTCTTGCTCTTAATCTTTCTTCAATTTCATTTATAAAATTTCCACTTGATGAAAACGAATTTCCAACTTTTGAACTTCCAAATGAATTTACTGAATTGCCTTTGTTTATCGGATTTGTTTCGAAAGCTAATGTTTTTATGTTCATCAAATGTTTTGCAGTAACATTTTCAGAAATTATTGATCCGCCCCAAGTTCCAACTCCCAAAGTCATTGATGGATCTAAAGCAGTTGTATAGCCAACTGCGCCAAGCGAAGATGGAGAATTTACAATAATTCTAAACGCCGGTTTTTCCATTGCAAATTTCATAATAATTTCTTGATCATTTGAATGAATTGCTAAAGTATGACCAATTCCGCCAAAGTTTAGTAAATCAATACATTTATGGCAGCCATCAAGCCAACCATCAACAATATAAAAAGCTAAAATTGGAGAAAGTTTTTCAATTGAAAGAGGTTCTTCTTTTCCGACTTTTGTACAATCTGCAAATAAAACTTTTACCGAATCTGAAACTGAAAATCCCGCATACTGTGCAATAAACTTTGCAGACTTTCCAACTATATCCGGATTTATTCTTCCGTCTTTAAAAATGGCTTTTTCAAGTTTTAATTTTTCATCGTTATTTACAAAATATCCGCCGTTTGCCTCTGCAAATTTCCTAACTTTTTCAGCAATTGGGCGATCAACAATCATCGCTTGTTCCGATGAACACAAAGTTCCATTATCAAAAGTAGTTCCCGAAATAATATCCAAAACTGCTTTTTCGTAATTTGCGCTTCGTTCAATAAATGCCGGAACATTACCGGAACCAACACCGTAAGCCGGAGTTCCTGCACTATAAGCTGCACGAACCATTGGCGTACTTCCGGTTGCTAAAATAACGGCAACATCTTTATGCTTCATTAAAGCATCAGTTCCTTCTAAAGTTGGAATTGACAAGCATTGAATTAAATCTTTCGGAGCTCCGGCAGAAACAGCGGCATCGCTCATAACTTTTAAAGCTTCCGAAGTACACATTACGGCTTTCGGGTGAGGACTTGCAACAATTGCATTTCTTGTTTTAAGTGAAATTAAAGCTTTAAAAAATGCGGTTGAAGTCGGATTAGTTGATGGAATTAAAGCCGCAACAACTCCCATTGGTTCAGCAATTTTAACAATTTTTCCATTTTCCTTTATTTCTATAATTCCAACAGTTTTTAAATCTTTAATTGAATTGTATACATCTCTAGAACCAAATTGATTTTTAACAACTTTATCTTCCCACTTGCCAAAACCAGTTTCTTGATGAGCCATTTTTGCTAATTTTTCACTGGCTTCAAAACCCGCATCTGCCATAGCTTTAACAATTTTATCAACTTGTGATTGATTAAAATGCTTAAACTCAAGTTGGGCTGCCTTTGCTTTCGCAACTAAATTCCTTACTTCTTGAGTTGAACGAATATCTTTATCTAATTCCATTTTTCACTCGTTTTAATACCAAAATATAATTACTCTAATTCTGTTAAGCAAACACTTAAAAGTTTATGAATATTGCAATTTTATTCATTGTACATTTGTTAAAAAAATAATTAATTGAAATATGAAAAAAATAATTTTTGCATTAGGCATATTTGTTTTTATTTCATGCAATTCAGATTCACCAACAATTACAGAAACCGGTTATGGAAAATTATTTATTCGGTCAAATGTGGAAAAAGGTGAAATATTTATTGATAATGAATTTAGCGGAAAATTTACTCCGGATACTTTGGAATTATTTGCCGTTACACATTTAATAAAAGTAAGAAAGGAAAATTATTTTTCTGAAGAAAAAGAAGTTTCAATAAAGAAAAATTTTCTTAAAACGGAAGAATTTATTCTTAGAGAAAATAATCTATCAAAAAATATTCTTATTGAAACTTTCGCAAATTCTTTTTGTGATTTGTGTGAAAATTCTAATTTATTTTCAAATATTTTATTAGTAAATCCGGAAAGAATTTTCATTATAAATTATCCAACTGATTATCCAAATATTAATGATGTATTTTATTTTGATTTTTATGAAAGCGTAACAAATAGAATTGACTATTACAATATTTTGAATTTTCCATCATTAATTGTTGATGGAATTATTTCAAGTGAATTTGAAGTAGTGATTGAAAATGAAATTAATAAAAAAACTAATTTTGAAATTTTGGCACATGATAGTTTAGTTGATGGGAATGGAATTACCGTAGAAATTTTTGTTGACGTTTATGATTTACATGGAACCGATTTTAATTCGCTTATTTTGAGAAATGCTTTGATTGAAAAAGAAGTTAATACAAATGTTTCAGATAGAAAAGTTCATTACATTTTGAGAAAATTTATCCCGAATTATGAAGGAATTTCATTATCATCAATAACTAAAAAGGGAAGATCAAAATTTGCAGAATTTACTTTGGTTGATCCAAGATGGGAAAAAGAAAATTTGTATGTAATTTCTTTTATTCAAAATGAATTGACGAAAGAAGTTTTGCACGTAGATGTTTCTAAATAAATACTTTAAAATAGATTAGACAAAATTTATGATATCGAAACGGTTTAAAATATAAGAATACTTACTTTAAACTTGACATATATGTTTTTTTTTTACGATATTAAGCTCCATAAATCATAAAAATGGAGTTAAAATGAAAAAAAAATTTATGATTTTCATATCAATTATTATTCTTTTTTCATTAAATTTCTGTAGCGATTCAAAGAACAACGAAATTGTAACTCCCTCGAATCCCGAATCATTAAAAAAAACTGAAATAACTTTAAAAGGTTTCATACCTTTTGAACAAATGCAGGACACATTCATTATAGTCAAATCCAATGAAGTAAATCCCAAAGCAGCAGATTGTTTTACTAAAGTGATTGAAGGTTGGGTAATTCATCATTTTGATCCGAAAAATGGCAAAAATATTGGTATTTGGCCGAAAAGTTTATGGTATCAAAATCCTAGTTACCTTCAAGAATTGAGAAAATATGGATATAGAAATATTTTTCATCAAGGAGATTATTCATATTTTACTCAAGCAACAAACAATGGTTTTAATGCAACAAATATTATGTGTGGAATATCCATTAGTGGTTGGTCTGGTGTAATTAATCAATATGGTAATGTAATGGGTTATTATCTTGATGAACCTTACACTCATAGTTATAGTCTAAGTACATTAACTTCTATTTATATGTATATCCATACAAATACTAATGCGAAATTTTATATTGGTGATTATAAACCATGTCAATGTTTTGATGTATATTCACTTCTTTGCGATGAAGTATATGTTTCGACGTATAGCAACTGGTATGAAACAATTTTCACTTGTGTTTTTTTAGAAGGGAGTAATGATCAAAGAGAACTTTGGAACACAATGCATAATAGGTATTCTAATAAAAATCTTTCAAATTGGATAAATTTATATAAAGACGTTGGAGAGTTCAGTAATCTTTGTGGAAAAGCTAATAATTTAAATCTTAATAAACTTTGGACTTATCAACTTGATGATAATAGTAATTATGTAATGCAGAGTCAACATTTAATGCAGTTTAGCAATAGTGCTTGGTATGCGGGTTACTTAAGGCGATATAGTCAGTATACATACTACTATTATAGATGTTTAGATGATACATGTGAGGAATGTCAAAGCGAAGAGGGAAGTTGGCAATTATATGAAGTTATTTATGGGGCAATGAGAGAGGATATTCCAAATTAATATATGAGTATTAAAATGAAAATATTTATTACCAATTTTTGGTTAATTACTTTTTTTTATACTTCCTATAATTTACTTGCCCAAGAATCTCAACATCATGGTAGTATTCATTATGTAATTAGTAAAGATATTAAATATACTGAAATTTCTTTATTAGGTTTAAATTTAATGTATGATTTTAGATTGAATAAGAATTTTGGGTTATCATCTAGTTTGAATGTAAATGATTTATACTTCTACCGACCAGATAAACCAGGAACAATAGAAAGAATTAAAAGCGTTATATTTTTTTCATTTGACGAAACTTTTAAATATAATTTTAGTAATTGGAATAATACAACGCCATACATTGGATTAGGACTCGGGTTCTATTTATTTGATAATTATTATAATAATCATATAATAATTGGAGGCACAACATCTGAAGAGCGTTTTGAAAGTAGTTTAGGCTATAATATAGTTATTGGGCTTTTTAATTATAATGGTGGATTATCTTGCTTTATAAAATATTTATATTTACCTGTAAATTTTTTCCAAAATAAATGGGTAGATAATTTAGGTGGCGAAGGATACTATAAAAGTTTTAATAAAACTTTAACTTTGCATATTTTTTATTTGGGTGTTGGATATTCATTTTAATAAGAATAGAATTTCTTTATTTCATCAATTCTTTTAAACGTGAATAACCACTTTTACTTACGGGAACTTTATCTCCATTTTTCAACGTCACTTTATAAGATTCTTTTTCAAAAAGTTCAACTTGTTTAACTTCATTAATGTTTACAATATATGATCTGTGAACTCTAATAAATTCATCAACATTTAAATGTTCTTCATAAAATTTCATCCTTTGCTGTTTTAGGTGATTTCCTAGTTCAGAATGAATCATAACGTAATCATCTTGTGCTTCCAAATAGTAAATTTTTTCAACCGGAATTATTACAATTTTCTGATTTGTTTTTACAACAATTCTATTTAGTGAATTTGGTGATTCATTTACTTTCGAAATTAAATTTTCATAATCAATCTTATTGTTTTCACTTTTAGAAATTTTATCTATCGCTTTATTTAATGCTTCATTAAATCTTTCCAAAGAAAATGGTTTTAATAAATAATCAGTCGCATTTACCTCAAAAGCTTTAATTGCATATTGATCAAACGCAGTTGTAAAAATTATTTCCGGTTTTTCTTCAAGCAATTCCAGCATTTCAAATCCGGTGATTTTTGGCATTTGAATATCAAGAAAAATTAAATTGGGTTTTAGTTCATTTATACTTTTTATTCCTTCAAATCCGTTTGAACATTCACCGAGAATTTTAACTTTATCATTTTGCTGAAGATATTTTTTTACTATATCTCGTGCAAGTTTTTCATCGTCAATAATTAAAACAGAGATTTCGTTATTCATTTTTTGTTATCCTTAAAAATAATAGAACAATGATGACACAGAAAAATCAGATTTTCACGGTTTAAAACTTCTATCATTTGTAAATATTTTTCGTCTAATTTCTGGCTTCTTGCCAAAATTTAATAATAAACCAATTTCAATATTTGTAGCTTTTAAATAGTTTATTAATTGGTATTCATGTTCTTGACAAAGAGTTTCTGAAGCTTTTAATTCAAGTATAATTTCTTCATCGACCAAAATATCGGCATAATATTCTCCAACTTCATCACCTTTATAATAAACATCAATCTTCCTTTGCTTTTCACATTTAAATCCGCTGGAAATTAATTCTTTAAACAAAGCATTTTCATAAACTTTTTCAAGAAAACCATAACTTAAGTTATTGTAAACTTCATAAAAACATTTTATTATTTTCTCAGTTTTTTCTTTGAACAAATATTCCATTTTATTCCAAAACTTTTACAAAATATATTAAATTTTATGAAAGTAATATAGAACACTGATGACGCTAAAAAAAAAGATTTTCACTATTTATTTTGTTTTTGTGATTATCCATTTTTTCTGTGTTATCTGTGTTCCAAGTTTTTACAAAGGAATAAAAATTGTAACTGTAAAAATTCCATCATTTTTTGAAAACTTAAGCAAATTTTCTTGATTGTAAATCATTCGCAAACGGCTTTGTATATTGCTTAAACCAATGCCTTCACCTTTATGCGAAACAGCTTCCAAATCGTAACCATTTGTAATTGTTAATTTCAGATATTCCAATTGTTCTTCGCAAGTAAAATTTATATTTACCGGTTCAATACTTTCATAAACTCCGTGTTTAATTGCATTTTCAAATACCGGTTGCAGTATCATATTTGGCACTTCCATTTCTAAACATCCGCTTCCAATATTTTCTGTATAATTAAACTTATCACCGAATCTGATTTTCTCAATATCTAAATAGAGTTTTGCATTTTTTAATTCATCGCACAATTTACTTTTTTGACTCTCATTATTGCTTAATGTTTTTCTCAAAAATGTTGAAAGATTAATCGTCATTTCTCTTGCGCGGTCCGGTTCTGAAATAGTTAATGCGCTAATTGAATTTAATGAATTAAAAATGAAATGCGGATTAATTTGGTATTTCAAACTTTTTAATTCAGCTTCTTTTACAAGAGATTTTAGTTCAGCTTCCTTTAAAACTTTTTCTTGAAAATTGTTATAGTAAATTATAATGTAAATTAACGCAACAATTATAAAGTAATAAAACATTCCAATGAAAAACCGCCAAACTAAAGTAATAGTAAGGAAATTTTGATAATCTAAATTATTGCTGAATATTTGTTTTGAAATCCAATAGCCAAGAAATATCCAAATTCCCGCAGAAAAAAATGCTGCCGTAATGTGATTTGTAATTATTTTTATTACTGAAAAACTTTCGAAAGAAATAAATTTTGTTGGATACCAAAGTGATAAACCAAGAGCAAGGAATAGAAAATTAAAAACTAAACTATCTACAATACAAATTTGGAATGATTGATTTACAACAAAGTATAAAATACTTGAGTGAAGAAGAAAAATAAATATCCAAATAATTAGATAGACGGAAAAACTTTTAACATTTCTTACAAATGGATTTATCATAATTTATCTTAATTTTTAATTTCACCACCACCAAAAAGTACTAAACCTTTAATCACCAAAGTATTTGCAGATTCCGAATTTATTACATTTGTCCGCAAATCTTCAAAAGCTCCAAAAATTGTTGTTGCTTTAATTACAACTTTCCAATTTGCGGGAATATGAATTTCCGTAGACGCCATTAAAGTTAACGTATCAAGTTCTACTTTTTCATTTGCCAAATGGCTGTTTCTTAAATCAATTTGAGTTTCGCTC
>JBGSKB010000063.1:0-7017 GCA_041741395.1 Melioribacteraceae bacterium | reverse complement strand
CGTTCTTAACTCAACTAGCCGGAATTTTACCGGATATGAAAATTGATTTTCCCGAAACATATCCCAAATGGTATAATTTTTTTGAGCAAATAGAAATCGAAAAAGACTTACCGGAATTACCAGAAATTGCTTCTACTCAAGAAAAAGTATTTTTATCAAGCAAAAGTATTTTAAGTAAATATTACACAATAAAAAGTACTGAATCAAAATTTAAGAAATATTCTATCTATGCACCTTTCAACGGAGCAATTTCTCAAGTTAATTTGGAAGTTGGCGCAATTGCAAATGCCGGAGCCGCTCTTGCAAAAATTATCAACACAAACATTTTAGAAGTCGAAATTCCTTTGGAAATTGAAAACGCAAAATGGGTTAATGTTGGCGATAAAGTTACAATGACCGACGAGTTAAACGAATATAATTGGTTTGGAAACGTAATTAGAAAGGCGGGAGACCTAAATCAACAGACACAATCTATAAGTATTTACGTTCAACTTGCAAACAACAATCATAAACCGATTTATCGAGGTCAATATTTAAAAGCAACATTTTCAAATATTCCAATTAAAAATGTTATGGAAATTCCGCGAAACTCGGTTTTTAATTCTAACGAAGTTTTCACAATTGAAAATAACGCGCTTGTAAAAACAAAAATTAATGTCGTAAAAACTAACGATAGGACACTTTTTTTTAATGGAGTGAACGAAAACACAAGGTTGGTTGTTGAGCCACTAATTAACGCTGCAGAAGGAACCAAAGTAAAAATTATTGAATAACTCGTTTTTGAAAAAGAAAATTTTAGAGAATAATTAATGAAAAAACTTTTAACAATATTTGTAAAGTTTCCATTTTACGCAAACATAATAATTGCAGCAATTGTAATTGCCGGAACTTTAAGTTTGATGTCGATGAAAAAATCGTTCTTTCCAGAACGCTCATCAAGATTTATAAATATTACAGTTGCATATCCGGGAGCCTCACCAAAAGAAATGGAAGAAGGCGTAACATCGCGTGTTGAACAAGCGATTAGAGGAATTGTTGGAATTAAAGAATTTACGTCAACATCCTCAGAAAATTTTGCCCGGGTTCAAATTGAAATAATCACCGGTTATAATATTGACGAAGCATTAACAGAAATTAAAAATGCTGTTGATGGAATTAGCTCTTTTCCGGTTGATGCAGAACGACCGATAGTTTTCAAACAAAGAGAAACTACAAACGCAGCTAATTTAGGACTTTCCGGCGATGTTGATTTGGAAACTCTTAAAAATTATGCTTACGATATTGAGGATGATTTTCTTAACTCGGGAATAATTTCTCAAATTTCTATAAGCGGATTTCCGGATTTAGAAATAGCCGTAGAAATTCCCGAAAATGTTTTGTTAAGATATAATTTAACTTTCGATCAAATAACAGCAGCAATCGCAAACAACAACAGAGACATTTCTGCTGGAGAAATAAAATCCGAAGATGAAGAAATTTTAATTCGTGCACGAAATCGTTCGGTTGATCCAAGCACAATTGGTGATATTATTCTTCGTGCAAATTCCGAGGGGAGTTATTTACGAATTAGAGACATCGCAAATATCAAACGTAAGTTTTCTGAAGTTGTAAATAAATCTTATATAAACAGTAAACGGGGAATTTTCTTTAACATCGCAAAATTAGAAACAGAAGATTTGGGCGCAATTTCTGAATTCATAAATAATTATGTTGAAAATTTTAACTCAAAACACAACGGTGTAAAATTAGAAATCACTTATGATTTTCTCTACATGCTGAACAGCAGATTAAATTTACTTATTAACAACGGTGGCTCGGGGCTTCTCCTTGTTGTAATTTCTCTTGCGTTGTTTTTAAGTCTTCGCGTTTCATTTTGGGTTGCGTGGGGAGTTCCATCTGCCTTTTTGGGAATGTTTGTAATTGCAAACCTTTCCGGCATTACAATTAATATGATTTCTTTATTCGGAATGATTTTAGTCGTGGGAATTTTAGTTGACGACGGAATAGTAATCGGAGAAAATATTTTCACCCATTTTGAAATGGGTAAAAGTCCAAGGCGCGCCGCAATTGATGGAACATTAGAAGTAATTCCATCAGTAATAACTTCCGTAACAACAACAATGGTTGCATTTGCCCCACTTTTGTTTTTGGTTGGACAAATGGAAATGATGTACGAAATGGCTTTTATAGTTGTTGTAAGTTTGGGCGTTTCACTTCTTGAAGCCGTTTTTGTCTTGCCTGCACACATGGCAAACCCAAAAGTTTTAATTCGTAATGAAAAACACACCAAATTCAAAATCAAAATAGAAAGCGCAATAGACCATTTTAGAAATATAATTTATGCTAAGTTTTTAGTTATAATTCTTAAGTGGAGATGGATTGTTGTTACACTTCCGGTTGCCTTAATCTTAATTACAATTGGTTTAATTCAAGGAACAGTAATTAAAACAACATTTTTCCCATCGGTTGCGTTCGATATGTTTTCGGTGAATATTGCTTTTACTCCAGGAGCAGGCGAAAAACAAACCGCAGAATATTTAGAAAGATTTGATAAAAAAATCCAAGAAGTTGAAAATCAATTGGAAAAAGAATTTGCCGATACAAATAAATTTATTACTTATACTTTTAGATCAATTGGTTCAGCGTTTCAAGGACAAGAAATAGGCTCTCACGCCGGAAACATTAATGTTATGATGAGCGATATGGAAGGCGCACCAATTACCACATACGAAGTTGCAGAACGAGTTAGACAAGCAATTGGTGAAATACCCGAAGCAGAAAAATTAACGGTTGGCTCAATAAATCGTTGGGGAGCGCCGGTTTCAATAAGTTTGTTGGGAAAAGAAATTTCTGAATTAGAAAGCGCAAAAAAATATTTGGAAACAAAACTTAAAGAATTTACAGAACTTCAAAATATTACAAATAACAATGCAGAAGGAAAACAAGAGGTAAAATTAAAATTAAAACCTCAAGCTTACTTTTTGGGATTAACACTTAACGATATTACAAATCAAATTAGACAAGGATTTTATGGTGGACAAGTTCAACGGCTGCAACAAGGCAAAGATGAAATTAGAGTTTGGGTTCGTTACCCACAAAGCGATAGATTAACAATTGGACAAATGGAAAAAACAAAAATTAAAACAGCGCTTGGGGAATATCCACTTTCGGAATTAGTTACATACAATATTGAACGAGGTCCTGTAAGCATTAAAAGATATAACGCCGCAAAAGAAATTCGTGTGGAAGCAGATTTGATAGATCCCTATGCATCGGTTCCGCCAATTTTAGAAAGGGTTGCTTCCCAAGTAATTCCGCAAATGAAAGCACAATTTCCGGGTGTGGATGTTGAATATCAAGGTCAGCAAAAAAACAGTAATGAAGCTGTTGCCGATTTGCAAAGACTTTTTGGAATTGCGTTTGCCGGAATAGTATTAATATTAATTTTACACTTTAGATCAATGTCTCATGCAGGAATTATATTAATGATGATTCCGCTTTCCTTTCTTGGCGCAATTTGGGGACATGGAATTCACGGACAACCGGTTTCAATTTTAAGCGCGTGGGGAATGGTTGCTCTATCCGGCGTTATAATAAACGATGCTGTTGTTTTCCTTTCAAAATACAATCAAAATTTGCTGGAAGGAATGAATGTTTATGATGCGATTATTGATACCGGAAAATCAAGATTTCGAGCAATTATGTTAACGTCAATAACAACGGTTGCCGGCCTGTATCCAATAATTTTAGAAAATAGTTTTCAAGCACAATTCTTAATCCCGATGGCTATTTCATTGGCTTATGGAGTTTTAATCGGCACTGGATTTACATTGTTATTCTTCCCGGTTTTGATTTATACATTGAATGATATTAGAGTTTTCAAAGCAAAAATATTAGGAAGAGAAAGCGTAACTCCGGAAAATGTTGAGCCGGTAATAATTAACAGCAAAATTTCTGTAGATTAATTTTTAGGAAAAAGGTTAATGAAAATTCGAAAACACATTTTTGTAATAATTTTGGTTTTGTCCACGTCAATACGAATTCAACCGCAAGAAAAACTTACACTTTCTGAAGCAATTAAAGTTGGACTCGAAAATAATTACGATATTAGAATTGCGAAAAAGGATTTACAAAGTGCCGATGAAAATAATTCATGGGGAAGCGCCGGAAGATATCCTTCAATAGATTTGGGCGTAACTTCGGTAAATAGATTTGATGATACAGGCATAAATGAAGTTACAACCCAAAGTCTGGTTCCATCAGTAACTTTAAATTGGACTTTATTCAACGGTTTTAAGATTTATAACACCAAGAAGAAATTGAATGATATTTTTAAATTAACCGAAGGCAGCGTTGCTGTTTTAATCGAAAATAAAATTCAATCAATAATTCTTTCTTATTATAATGTACTTTTACAAAAGGAAAAATTAAAAGTTTTTGAAGAAGTTGAAAAACTATCAAAAGATAGATATGACCGCGCTCAACTCAGTAAAGAAATAGGAAGTTCTGTAAGCTACGAGGTTCTTCAAGCAAAAAATTCATGGTTAGAAGATAGATCGACATATCTTTCTCAAAAATTAATTTTAGATAATTCTATTCGTTCCTTAAATTTATTAATTGGCGAAAAGAACGATAAAGTATATGATTTTATTGACGATTTCACCGCATCGGAAAATCAATATTTCTTGGAAGATTTGAAAAATAAAATGTTGACGAATAACAGAACGCTAAAAAATCAATATATAAATCAATTAATTGCCGACCGGAACATTGATATTGCACAAGATGATTATTATCCAACTTTGCGTTTAAACTCTGGTTATGACTATGAGAATTCAAATCAACGAATTAATAATTTGCCAAAAGTAAATACAAAATCTTATGATTATTATGCAAACGTATCATTGGGCTGGAATTTGTTTAACGGATTAAATACAGGCCGTGCCGTAGAAATTGCACAAATTGAAAAAGAAATAAACGAAATAGAAACAGAGCAAATTGAGCACTCGCTTACAAATACGTTATCTCAACTTTTTGAATTATTCAGCATTAGAAAAGAATTATTAAATGTTGCTGAAGAAAACTTGGAAGCTGCAAAATTAAATTTAAAAATTTCAGAAGAAAAATTTAGAAACGGATCAATAACCTCTTTCAACTATAGAGACATACAAATAATTTTTCTGAACGCAGCCGTACTAAAATTAAACGCAATCTATAACTTAAAAGAAACCGATACGGAATTAGCAAGAATTACCGGATCAATTATTTCTGAAGAATAAAAAATATAGAAACGTAACAAATTGTGTTTCTACAGATAAGCTATGAACAAACTTATAAACAAAGCACAGATGCTAGCAATTTTCACAATTTCTTATAACATAATTGAGGGAATTGTTTCAGTGTTTTTCGGTGCGGAAGAAGAAACTTTAGCTTTGTTCGGATTTGGTTTAGACAGTTTTGTAGAAGTATTTTCCGGAGTTGGAATTCTTCACATGGTTTTAAGAATGCAGAAAAGCGAAGTAAATCAAAGAGATAATTTTGAAAGAACCGCTTTAAAAATTACTGGAAATTCATTTTATGTTTTATCGGCTGGATTAATAGTTGGATCAATTTTAAATATAATTGATCAACACAAACCGGAAACAACCTTTGCAGGAATTATAATTTCAATTGTTTCGATTTTCACAATGTATTTTTTGATGAATGCAAAATTAAAAGTAGGAAAAAAATTAAATTCGGATGCAATAATAGCCGACGCAAACTGCACCAAAACTTGTTTTTATCTTTCCTTTGTTCTTCTGTTTTCAAGCACATTTTATGAAATTTTTCAGATTGGATATTTGGATGTTTTGGGTTCTTTGGGAATTGCATATTTTTCTTTTAAAGAAGGAAAAGAAGCGATCGAGAAATCTAAATCAGAAAAGTTAGCTTGCTCTTGCCATAATTAGCAACTCGAAAAAAAAGAATGTTAAAATAATTTTATTAAAATATATGTTGCAACATTAAATGTTATAACGTATATTTGAATTATAAATAAGACAAATTATCTTAACAAAAATGAAAGGTTACAAAATGAAGTCAATAAAAATCGTATTAATGATATTTTTATTTGCAGGAATAAACTTTGCACAAACAAACTGGAGTCTTGATAAATCTCACTCAAAAATTGGTTTTAGCGTAACCCATCTGGTTATAGCTGAAGTTGAAGGACAGTTTAATAATTTTGATGTAAAAGTGGTTTCAAAAAATGATAATTTTGAAGATGCACAAATCGATTTTTCAGCAGACGTGAACAGTATTAATACGGATAATGAAAAAAGAGATCAGCATTTAAAATCAGACGATTTCTTTAATGCAGAAAAATTTCCTAAAATGACTTTCGTTGGAAAATCATTTAAAAAAGTAAATGAAAAAAATTATAAACTTGTCGGCGATTTAACAATTAGAGATATTACAAAATCTGTAACTTTAGATGTTAAATACAACGGAACGGTAAAAGATCCATGGGGAAATACAAAAGCAGGATTTAAAGTTACCAGTGAAATTAACAGATTTGATTACGGTTTAAAGTGGAACGCAGCTTTAGAAACGGGCAGTCTTGTAGCAAGTGAAGATGTAACTTTGTTAATCAATCTTGAACTAAACAAACAATAATTTATAATGAAATTAGAAGAAGAAATTAAGCAGAAAAAGTTTAAATCAGATTATCAAAAACTAGCCGTGAATATAATTTTTACTCACGGCTGGTTGATGAATTATCAGAAAAAATTTTTTGATAAATATGGAATTACCGGAACACAATTTAACATACTAAGAATTTTAAGAGGTCAACACCCAGAACCAGTTTCGGTTAACATTTTAAGAGATAGAATGTTGGATAAAATGTCAGATGCATCAAGATTGGTAGAAAGATTAAGGTTAAAAAAATTACTAATAAGAAATATTTGCAAAAACGATAGAAGAAAATCAGATATTAATATTACGGAAAAAGGGTTACAAGTTTTAAGCGAGCTTGAT
>JBGSKB010000062.1:0-5402 GCA_041741395.1 Melioribacteraceae bacterium | reverse complement strand
ATTAACAAACCAACCAGGAATTCCAAAACTTGTAAAAAATTCGGGGAACCATAAAATCAATCCGCTAATTCCAATAACTGCAACGCCCCAAAACACAGCAAAGTAATCAAATTTTTCCCAGTAAGTCCATCTACCGTATTCTGGTCTTGGACCTTTACCAATAAACCATTTAATTGTTTGAACAAATTCTTTCCAATCTCTTTTATTAAACATCATTGAATTTTCACCGGAAAGCAAATAACGTAATGATTTATTTTTACTTTTTTTAAAAAGGAAAGAAATATGTATTCCAAAATAGAGAAAGGTAATAGTTGCGCCTAAACGATGAATAAAACCGGTAACTTGATAACCTCCTAACAAATAAGAAAGTTGCTGAAAAATTCCAACATCGGCAAATTTTATTATCATTCCGGTAATTGCTAAAGAAATAAAACTTATAATTATAAGTAAATGTGTGAATCTTAAAATTGGCGGAAATCTTTGAAAATGTTTTTTATTATTTATTTCATTCACAATTTTCTCGGTGAATTTTTTAGTGATTATTTTTCTTATTCTTTTTTTCTTTTAATGCGCGTGGAAACCAAAGTAGAGTATGAATCCCAAAAAAAGTAAATGTTGAAACCAATAAAATTGTCATTGCCCAAAATGTATAGAATAAAAATGGATATTTTTTAGGATCGTGATGAGTTGCGTGAGTTAAATATCCAACAAATTTATGATTAGAATTTGGATGACAACTTCTGCAAGTTTCTACAACATTTGCTCTGCTTAAAGTTGATTTTGGATTATCCGTTGGCAAAATATTATGCGAGCCATGGCAATCATAACATTTTGCAGCACCAATTTCGCCAAGTTTAGAAACTTTTCCATGGAAAGTATCAAAATAAGTTTTTGTAACTTCTTCATGACATTTTCCGCATTGATCAATTATTCCTTGCCTAAAATCACTTCTTTCAACTCGTTCAATTGAATGAGATTTATGGCAGTCAAAACATGTTGGAAGTTTTTTTTCAGTTTTAGTAACAGTTTTACTATGAACACTTTGCTGAAATAATTCATAAATTCCATAGTGACATTGAGAGCAAGTTTTAACAATATTCGCTTCATTTATTGATGAACGCGGATCTGACGAAGGAAGTCCTTTATGACTTGTATGACAATCAGTACAAATTGCTGTTACAATTAAACCACTTTCAACTAAACCTTTTCCATGAATACTCATTTCATAACTTTCAACAATTTTTTTCTGATCACCCTTATATCGTTTTGCAGCTTTTTCTCCTTCTCTGTGACACTTTGCGCAAAGTTCGGGAATATTTTTTCTGAAAGTTTTGGAAAGGGGATCTGATTTGGTTTTTGTTTCATGTTTTTCATGGCAATCTGTGCAATATGGAGCATCTTCATTTTTCTTGGCAAATAATTGTCCATGATAACTAATTTGATAATCATTAACTTGTTCTGCATGACAAGTTGAACAATCAACCGGACCGCTATCCAAACAAACTGGATTTTTTGAAACATTAATATTTGTGTGACATTTTATACATGAACTTTGTTTATGTGCAGAATTTTTAAATTTATCAAATTCAATAAATAATGAAATCTGTTTTCCATTTTCCACTCTATGCAAATCTTTATTTATATGGCATGACATGCAATAATTGTCTGTATATTTTTCATCGTAAATAACGCGTCTTACAGAATGAGGCTGGTGGCAATCTACACATGCTGGAATTTTATTTGGTTCAGTTTCCCATAATTTTCCTTCAATAACTTTTACATGAACAGCTTCAATTTGGGCATGACAATTACTGCAAGTGTTTGCAATGTTATTTCTGTTAATGGATGAATTTGGATCTTGATGTGGTAAAATATTATGGGAGGAATGACAATCATTACAAACTGCTGTAACAATTAAACCTCTTTTAAATAATCCATCTCCATGAATTGATTCAGAATAATTTTCCAGAATACTTTTCTGATCAATATTTTTTAATTCAGAAACTTTAGTTCCATCTTTATGGCAACCACCGCAAAGCTGCGGAATATTCATTTTAAAAGTTGTGGATTTTGGATTTTTACTACTTAGGATATTGTGTTTGCTATGGCAAGTTACACAATTTGGAGCCAAATACTTTCCTTGTGTTAATGCTATTCCGTGCAGACTTTTTTCATACTGATCAACTATTTCTTTGTGACATTTTGAACATTCAAATTTAGAAATATTTAAACCTTCTTTATGAGGAATATTTTCAGAATCAAAATCAACATGACAATCAATACATTCAAGTTCAGAGTGAACAGATTTTTCCAATAAAATTTTATCAACATATAAAGATATTTTTTTTGATGTTTTTTTTATTGCTAATTCTTTATCATCGTGGCAATCCAAGCATTTTTCAGAAGTTTGTGGAAAGAAAATGGTTGAGGAAAAAATTAAAAGTAGAAAAATTATCATTAAGTTATCCAGTTAGTAACAAAATGGATTATAATCTTTATTATTGTAAAAGATTAACTAACTTTTTAACAAGTTATTAAGATTAATCCATTTTGTCAACAGAACAACTTTTAAGCCGTAAAAAATTTCTTAACTATTTTATCGTAATCAAAATCATTTAGTTCTTCAATCTCACCTTTGAAAATTGTTTCTTTTATCTCATCAGTATTGGGTTTTAACTTAGAAATTTCTTCCATATATTTTTCAATATCTTCTTGATATAAAGCTACAGCTGAATTTCCGATGTGAAGATTTCTAATTTCGTTATCTAAATTATCCGCATCAATTGAACAAACCCAATTATTCTCGTATGATGAAATTTCTAATGAATCAATATTTTCTTTCAGATTATTATTAATTTGTGCAACACTTCCTGTAACTGGTGAATTGAAAATAATTTTTCTGTGACCTTGTTTAATACTGAAAAGAGGTTGATTAACATTAATTTTCATTCCAAGATTTGGAAAATTTATGTCATCAATTTTTCCGATTATTTTTTTCGCAAAATCATCAATTCCTACCTTAGCTTTTCCATCTTGATCAATTGCCAGCCAGCAATGACTTTTTGAAATGAAAACTCCGCCTGGAATTGCAAATTCACCCGAATTAAAATATTCGCTTCCGGTTAAATGAGAAATATGAACTTGAGGACGAAGTTGTTTTTTAATTCTATCTAATCTTTTAATTAAAGATTTTTTTACAAACTCTAAAAGTTCATCTTCGGTAAATGGTTTTTGAACATAATCCATCGCCCCAAATTTCATAACTTCAACTGCAGTCTCAACTGTGGCGTAACCAGTAATTATAATAACATCAATATCCGGTCTTAAATGTTTTACACCTTTTGCAACATCAACTCCATCCATTGAAGGCATTTTTAAATCTGTGAAAACAAAATCATAATGATTAATTTGTACAAGGTGAAGAGCTTCTTGTCCGGTTTCTACAGTATCAACCGCATAACCTTCAAGAACAAGAATTTTCCTAAAACTTGATAAAATAATTTCTTCATCATCAACACAAAGTATTTTTGCTTTTGGATTCTCAACTTCAGCTCTCTTTAAAGTTTTAGCTTCTTTAGAGAAATCCAAATTTAAACTAACATTAAGAACTTTTTCTCTTTCTATTTTGATTTTCTTTTCTTGAACTCGCTTTATAATAAAACGAATTAGAATATCTGCAATTACGAATATTATTACCGCTAGAATAAAGAGTGCCATTTTTGTCTCCTGATATATTTTTTCCTTTAAAAATCTGAACTACACGGCGTTAAATTTGAAAGTTCACTATCAATATTATTTGGAATAATTCTATACAGCCATCCATTAAAGTATGGATCTTTTTCCAACAAATTTTTTGTTTCAAAAATTTCATTATTTATTTCTATAATTTTTCCACTAACCGGCGAAAGTAGTTGATGTACCAATTCTTTGTTATCAACAATTTTTGCACAAACTCCGCCTTGATAAATTGTTTCTCCCATTTTCATAAGATCAAGTAAATGAACCGAATTAATTGATTTAAGAAACAAATCTGTTACACCAACTTTTATTGTTCCTTCTGAAGAATAACTTAACCAGCTATCATGCCCAAGTCGGTAATATTTAGTTGGGCAAGGAACGTATGCAAGTAAACCGTTAGATGAAGTTTTATTTAATTTAAATTTGTCTTCGAAAAGTTTCTGATATACCAAACCGCGCGAAATTAAACTTATTAATTCATCAATTGTAAATGGTTTTGGAATAAATCCAATAGCACCATCATATAAAACTTTTACTGCATTTTCTAAGGTGGAATAACCAGTTGTAATAATAACCGGTGTTGCAATTCTTTTTTGATTTAATATTTGAAGAAGTTGAAAACCGTCTTTACCGGGCATCATAATATCACTTATTATAAGTCGGTATTTTTTTGTTACCAATTTTTCCAAAGCTTCATCAACATCAAGGCATGCATCAGAAGTTAAGTTTTCCAAGTTTGCAATTTTTTGAATTGCATCAAGAATTACTTTTTCGTCATCTATTATTAAAACATCTTTTGAAATATCCATTATACTTCCGGTAAATGAATTTTAAATGTTGTACCTTTTCCAGTTTCACTATCCACAGAAATTTTTCCGCGATGATTATCAACAATTCCCCAAATTACAGAAAGCCCAAGACCGGTTCCTTTTTGTCCTTTAGTTGAAAAGAAAGGATCAAAAATTTTATCCATATCATTTTTATCAATTCCACATCCTGTATCTGAAATAATGATTTCCACAAAATTGTGATCGCCGCTTTCATCAACAAAATCCCACTTTTGCCAGTTGCAACCAAATTTTGTACAGCCTTTTAAAGTTCCTTGCTCTGGAACAATTAATTTGTATATAGGAGAATTACAATTTGGTCCAAGTTCAGTTTCATCTAATAATGAAATGCCGCATTCCGGGCAAAATAATTTTACAATTTCATTTTTAGTAAACTGAATTCCATAATGATGATTGTGATTCCCATATATTGGATCAAGATGAACGAATCCTTCATTGTTTCCGGACTTAGCTTTTAATTTTATAGAAGGTCTTCCATTTATTTTATGGTCTTCGTCAATAAGATCATGTCCTTTGGGACATAGTGCTTTCCTCACTTGAGTTATGCCATAAGGTGAAAGTTTAATTTGTTTCGTTTTAATAGAAATTGTTCCGCCTTTACTTCCAACTGCATCAATAGCATTAACAATTAAATTAAGAATTACTTGTTGTATTTGATTTGAATCCCCGGAGATTTCCGGTATTTGCGAATCATAATCTTTTTTTAATTCAATGTGATTTATTTTTAACTGATTAACTACAATTGTTAAAGCATTTTCAATAACAGAGTTAATTTCAACTTTACCTCTTTTGGGTGTTGACTGTCTTGAAAAATCC
>JBGSKB010000061.1:0-7519 GCA_041741395.1 Melioribacteraceae bacterium | reverse complement strand
ATTGGTCATGCTAACATTACTGCTGAGGAAAGTACTACTCCAAGGTGTGATTCAGCTCTTCCGCCAACCGCAAATAAAGTAACTAGCTGAGGCATTGTCATTAAACTTTCATCTCTTATTACAATTAACGGCCAAAGAACTTCATTCCATGATGCCATAAAAGTAATTATTCCAATTGTTACTAATGCCGGAACTGAGTTAGGCCATAGTATTCTAAAAATGATTTGCAATTCTCCACAACCATCTAATCTTGCAGCATCTATTAAACTTTGTGGAATGGTTTTAAAATATTGTCGGAACATAATAATTGCTAATGCATTACTTAAGTATGGAATAATTAATGCATAAAATGTGTCAATCCAGCCAAACTTTACCATAATAATATATTGAGGAATAAGTGTAATTTGAAAAGGCAAAGTCATTGTAAATATTATTATGTAAAAAATTGTATCTCTGCCTTTAAAATCCAATCTGGATAAAGCATAACCAACCATTGACCCAATAATTAAAACCCCAAATGTTACCGAGGAAGCAACAAATATACTGTTAATAAGCGATCTGCCGATTGGAATTTTTTCAACCATTTGCTTATAACTGTTCAACGATATGGAGGATGGAAATAAAGTCAAATTACTAATTTCACTCTCCGGAGCAAGTGACGCTGTGATCATCCAATAAAATGGATAGATAAAAGCTATTGCACCAATTGTAAGTGCTAAATAAAAAAGAACTTTTTTAATTATTTTCAATCTTTAACCTCAACAAATCTTTTCTGAATTATTACGACTGCAAAAATAATTAATGCAAAAAATAGTCCTAGCGTTGCTGCATATCCCATATGATAATAAAAGAATCCTTGCTTATAAATATAAAGGACAGCTGAAATGGTACTGTTTAATGGTCCCCAGCCAGTCATAATATATGGTTCAATAAATAGTGAAAAACCACCTATGGTAGATAAGATTACAACCATAAATATCGTAGGATTAATCATTGGCAAAGTAATTTTAAAAAACTTCTGCATTCTTGAAGCGCCTTCTAAATCAGCAGCTTCATAATAATGTGTTGGAACAGTTTGCAAACCTACTAAAAATAATACTATGTAAAGCCCAACATTCTTCCATGTCGCCATTACCGCAATTGATGTCATTGCAACATCAGGATCAGTTAACCAGCCTACTTTTCCCAGACCAATTGCGACAAGTATTCGGTTAAGTAGGCCTGTGTCAAAGCCAAACATTTGCTGCCATAAAATTGTAACAACAACACCACTAACAATTACGGGAAGAAAAAATGCAGCTCTAAAAAAACCCTGAAATTTCAATTTTTGATTTAATACTTCTGCTAAAAATAACGCAACAATTATTTGCAATGGAATATGAATTGCAAGAAATATTAATGTGTTTATCATTGATTTTAGAAATACTTTATCGTTAAAAAGTCTTACATAATTTTTTATCCCAATAAATTCCATTGGAGAAATTATATTCCATTTATGAAATGTTAAAACAACCGAAAACACAACTGGGAATGCAATAAACAGAGCAAAATGAAATATGTAGGGTGAAACTAATAAATATGGTAATATTTTTTGTTTATTTATTTTCATTTTTGTTCAGTAAGAAAAAGTAAGTCAACTGCATCTGCTGCATCATGCACAGCTTGTTCGGGAGTTTTAGTTCCATAAACAACACAAGCTTCATACTGTTGAGAGATTAAATCGAATACTTCTTTAAGTACCGGTGAAGCGTCTGTTCCTCTTACATATTTTGATTGATAAGCAAATGTTTTCATTTTAGGATTTTTATTAAAATATTTTTCAAATAATTTATTTTTAACTAAATCTTTTCTTCGCGGAAGTTGATTTGTAATATTTAGCAACTCCAAATCTCCCTCAGCAGTTATCATTGTTTTTAGATATTGCCAAGCATTTTTCGGGTTCTTGCAAGTATTAAAAATCACTATATTTTTAGGATCCCCATATGTATAAATTGGACCAACGTGACTATTAGGAACTGGCATAGGTGCAAAATTGTATTCAAATCCTTTCGGCTTAAAATTATCGGCATGTATAATTTCCCAAGGTCCTGTAAAACGTGTTGCAATTACACTAGCAAGAAACACATCTTGGCGGGCTGATAATCTTTCTTTAGAAAAATAATTTTTCTTATATAGGTTTCTTAAAAACTTAAACACATTAATCGCATGTTCATTGTTGAACACTGCTTTTTTATTTTTAACTAGTGATGCTCCTCCGGACGAAGCAAGATATAATGGATAAAAATCGAAAAACCTTTGCCACCAAGTTACTTGAACTTCGGCATATCCAAACCATTTATCAACATAACCATCACCATCAGTATCTTTTTGAAACTCTTTGGATAAACTTAAAAACTCGGAATAATTATTTGGAGGTCTTTGCAAACTTAAATTATTGATAAGGTTTTCATTATAGATTAGCATTATTGGATTTATCTTCCACGGAATTTGATAAATGTGACCATCTAAAGAGCGGATTTCTTCAACAACACTACTATCACATCTTTCATAAAGAAAATTCATAAAACCTTCTAAAGTGTCTAGTGGAATCAATATACCAGCTTGTGCGTATGCTTCAACGTCTCCTTGCCACATATTGGAATATATATCGGGAGTTGTTTTTCCAACAACAGCTGCTAGAATAATTTCCTCGCTACTTTGACCTTCCGGAACTGGTTGAAAACTTACTTTAAATTGGTTATTGTTTTTGTTCCATATTTGGGTAGTTGTTCTTGCATAATTTATTTCATAAGAGTTATTAGATGACCAATAGACCAAATCATCACCGTTTTTATTACCGCCGCTATTACATGAAATTAGTATAATGAGAAAAAGTAAAAAAACAATATTTGATTTTGTTTTTAACATTATTCCCAAGACGCCCAATCTGGATCAATTGAAGGATAAGCTGGACGTGGAATTAGTCCACCTTTTTTTATTGAATAAAAATTTATTATTTTTTTGTCATCTTCAGAAGAAACTTTTATTTTATTTAACAAATCCTTATCAACTTTTATTTTAATATTTTGCTTCAATCCTAATATTGTATGCAGATATTTTTGCGAAAGCTCTTTACTCATTATTTCTAAGGTAGTATAATCATTATTCACTAGAGCAGCCTTTTCATTTTGTTTGATCTCAATAGAATTATTATATTGATTCCTTAACGCGGAGTATACTATTTTTTCCTTCCACCATTTGCTTTGCCTAATAACCCAATCAGTCTCATAATAATTTTTCTCTTTTGCAATTTGAGCCAGCAAATTATCTCTAAGCATTTGCCAAACGCAATTCTCTACTGATTTAGAATATTCTTTTAAACTGCTCTTATTAAATTTTATGTAAAGATTACGTGGTTGAAACCAAAATAAAAAATCATCCAATGTATAATTTTTATCTGCTGATTCAATAAGAATTATTCCAGAATATTTTTCATTTGTATAAATTCCTAAGCTGGATAAAGCAATTTCCATATTTTTATACAAATCCCAACTATCATATTTTTCTTTTGGCAAAATAAATTTGCCGAGATAAGATCTAAGAATATTAAAAGCATCTCTTTTAATTGTTGATTTACTTTCAAATAAAAGATTATTCACATAACTATCAGAAAGTGAATCCATTTTAGATTTTGTTAATGCTTCTTCTGCCTCTTTGCTTAATTTAAAATATTCAGCTTGTGTAGAGATTATTCTAACAATTTTATTATCATATTTTATTATATACCATCCATCATTAATATTTATTGGCTTTGTAATTTCTCCAACTTTCATTGAATCAATATATCTAGCAAGTGTTGGGTTTTTTTTATTCAAATTAAATCGGGATATTTCCATTTCTCTTTGATCAACAAAAACAGAATCATTTATTTGCGAGTTATATAACGAATCAAATAAAGTTTGATCATTCAACAGTTTTGAAATATTATTAATTTCATTTTCATCAGTAGAATAAATCCATTTTATTTCTAAATCTATTTTCTTTTGATTAACAATATTATTAATTTCTTTATCACTTAATTTAATTTCACTTAGAATTTCATTCTTAAACAATTCTTCAGTAGCTAAATCATCTTGAATATTATTATAAATATTTTTAGTCTCTGCATTATCAAGTAAATTATTTTTATAACCTTCTAAAGCTAAGAGTTTTTCGTTTATCATATAATTTAAATGCATTTCTTTTGAATCTTTATTACGTTTAGTAAATGCTGGACCAAATTCGTAATTATAAAAAAACTCTTCTGCGGTAATGTTTATTGTATCAACAGATGCAAGAATTTCATTAGGATTAACAAATTCTGAATTTTTATCATCAAATAATGATTGAGCACATAATTGACCGAACAAAAGATAGAATATAAACACTGTTGTGCTGTAAAATTTCATAGAGGAAAAATCTTATCTAAATTTATTTGTTAAAACTTTATTCCTAAAGAAAATATATGGACATTTTTTAGTCTTCCGAAATCACGATAAGCATAATCGAAATTAACTGTAGCAATACTTAAAAGCATTTGCGAATCAACTCCAATTCCCATCGATAAACCGCCTTCAGCTTCCTTAAGAAAAAGTGAATTATATCCGCCTCTAATTTTTACTAAATTCATAAATAAAAACTCAGCTCCTAGATTTACGCTTTGGTAATCATTATTTGGAACAATCGCATCCGCTGCAACTGTAAGTTTGTAATTTTCAACCTCAAAAGCTTTTGTTGAAACTCCTATTTGAAATATTAGAGGCAAATCCCAAGAGTCTAATTCAATGCTGGTTGGAATTCTTTCATTGGAACCAAGCTTGTTTGGATCTACTCTAATAAAATAACGTGCATCTCTTCCATCTAATTGCATCGCAGTTCCAAAGTTAGAAATAGCTGCGCCTATTATCATTCCGCCGAATAAATCAGTTTTAAATATCGTTCCGGCATCAATAGCAAAGGCACTTGCTTTCATATGCCAAATATTTTGTTCAATATATTTTGCAGTAAATCCAATTGAGAATCTTTCAGTTAATTGTCTCGCATAGGAAATTCCTAATGAGATGTCTGAAGCAGAAAAATACTCGCCTGTCCCATTCGGTAATTCTATGGTTCTAACCTTCATATCTTCCATTGACAGAGATGTAAAACTAAATCCAAGTGTACCAAAATCACCTAATGGAACAGCCAATCCTGCGTAATCAAAATTTGTTTCTGCAATCCAATCGGTGTGTACAATTATAACTTCATTCTTAACTAGATTTGCAATTCCACCAGCATTCCAATATAGTGCTGAAGCATCATTAACAATACTTACAAACGCTCCGCCCATACCAAGTGCGTTTGCACCAACTCCAATTTCTAAAAAATCTGCAGCTGTAGTTCCAGTTTTAGAAACATTTTGTGAATACATATTATTGGTATAAAAAACAATAATTACTATAATTAATAAAGTTTTATTGAAATAATATTTACGCATAGTTTCCCCGCGTAGATTAAATTTATTTATATTTTTATTTAACAATTGCGAACCTTCCAATTTTTTCTCCAATTGAAGGGGCATCAACGTGAAAAACATAAACACCGTATGAAATATCCATCGCATCTCTTGATACTAAATCCCAACTTTCTTGTCCATTAGCTATTGTACTGCTATGTTCAATTGTGTTTACAAGTTTACCGCTTATGGTATAAATTCTAATTGTGCATACATTAGGCAAGTTAACGAAATATATTTTTCTTTCACCTCTGCCAACTTCATTTGAAAATTTTTCCCAAGATGCTGCTCCTACATAAGGATTTGGAACTACAGCAATATTATCTAAGTCCGATTTTGCTTTTGATAAATCCAAATCTTGGGCTTTGGTTGTGAATTCGAAAAATTCACCGTTTCTAAAAGGTTTTTTAGTTACAACTTTATAAATATCACCAAATTCAGGATGAATTCTATTTTCTTCAGTCAACGTGGTATCATTAAAAATACTTACTGACCAGCTTGCATGAAGATTGGAATTATTGGTCACCGGCTTACCAACCGAGTCTCCAAAAATTATAAACACTGCATCGCCATCATCAAATAACGTATTCTTATTTTCATCTCTAAAAATAAATTGTTGATGTTCATTCTCATCAGTAATATTTCTAATAATTATATTTGATTGAATGGGTTGACTAAATGTTGATGAGGGATATGAGAGATCACCCATTCCAGGCTCCATAATATGAATTTCAAAATCTGCAGGATAAAATATTCTTCTACCTTGATAAGCAGCTTGAAATCTTGAATCGAAACCAACTTGAACAATATAATTGCTATTTCCATCTATCCATTTGGAATTATCAAAATCAATTGAAACAGTTGTATCATTTTTAATATCTATTGTAATTCCATCTTTAACAGCCGTTTGGATGCTGCCATCAGTCAACTTTTCGTTTATTAAGGTATCATTTGAAGTAGTATTTATAAGAGAATACTGAGGAATTTCTGCATTATGATAAATTGAATTTTCACTGAAGACCAATCTATATGTGTTAAAATTTTTTACAGAATCCGGATCCAATATGGTTAACGATACTTTACCAGTTCCGGGCCCGCTGCCTTCAAAAGATTGAATTTGTGGAGGTATATAACCCGCAGCCGGTGCCGCGGGAGTAATAACAGCAGTATTTATATCAGTTGTTACAATTCCGTTAATATCTTGTTTAAGTATTGTTGTTGTTTCAGATGGAGGTATCCCTTCAAACGAACCTTCAATATTAATTGTGGTAAAACCTTTATCATAAGCTGATACTGCATAATAATAGGTTTGACCATTTTGTACTGTTGAATCAATAAATGAATGTTTTAGACCTGTATCATTGCCAAGATAAAATAGTGCTCCGTTAACATCTATTGGGTGTAAACCTTTTTCGTTATCTACTAAATCAAATTGTGCAATAGGTTCTCGATAAGTTGCTTTACCAAATGCATCGGTTATAATTTTATTTTCGATAAAATTTGGTTCAGTTGATCTATAAATTCTATAACCTTCAAAATTAATGCGCTGGTAAAAAGCATCAAATGTTTTTTCGGCTCTGTCATCCCAAAAGAGGGTTACCTTTCCATCACCTGGAATTGCTTTTAATATTGGTTTCTCAGGAGGTTTAGCAAATCTGTAATTGGCATTATAAATTTGCTGAACTGTTTTCTTTCTTCTAAATAAATCATTTTCATTAATTCCATATATCATTGACATTGAGAATCTTTCTGTCTCCCCAGTCTCTTGAATTGTTCCTGACTCGGAAGAATATTTATTTCTTCCATTCATACTAAATAGAGAACAAGAAAAATAATTAGCTAAATTTACTCCGACTAACTCTTGTCCGTGTGGAGTAGGCAGTCCGGTTAAAACTTGCCAATTTTCTTCATCATTATCCAATTCATATTTATGAACAGGATAGATTGCAAAACCTGTTAATCCTAATTGATCGGACTCATCCTTATCGAGTATGCCAAAATTGGGTT
>JBGSKB010000060.1:0-2998 GCA_041741395.1 Melioribacteraceae bacterium | reverse complement strand
AGGTAAATCTTCCTTTTCGATTTGCGCGACTTTTTTACTCAACATGAACAACCTAAATGAGGAAACAAAACCAGCTATTGTAACTCCATAAATTATTAGCGAGTTAGAAAGTACTGCAAGAACAGATAAAAATAATGCTGTTGCCAAATATCTGCTTGATTGAATAATTAATCCCGTTCTCTGATGAAGAAATAACATCCCATGTAGACCTCTTCTACTTGCTTTGTATCCAAACACATTCGTCATGTGCTGTGCATTAACTATTAATAACATTCCCCAGATAAATCCTAGGAAAAATTCATGTAGTAGATTTGGCATGAATAATAAAGCTATGGGCAACCCTATACCTCCAACTATTGTCGCTGTAAAATGCCGGAGATTAAATATTTTTAATTTTGCTACTGATTCTTGTATTGCCGGATTGCCCTCAATTGTATTTACAGGGTAACTTTTATAGTGTTTTGAATAATGTTCTTTCCTTTCCTTTTCCTGTACAAGAGTTAGTAAATAATCACTCCACATTAAGAACATTGTAAATAAGCCAATAATAACAGGATTATTCATTAATAATTTTAATACCATTTTTAATCCTTACATTTATACCATTTTATAAACGCCTAACGATTTCTATCTTACTACCTGATAAACACAAATTGTAAAAAAATAATATTTAAGAAGTGTGCCATTTCTCTTCTCCCGAAGGGATGGATTAACAAAATTATATTTTTAATTTTCCCAAAATAATAATAAGGAGTCCATATAATGAACACCAAGTTATAAGAAAAATGTATATTTATATAAGTAATCTATTTAACAATAATAACCTCTTTTCGCACTTTTTTAAAAGTTGTCATTGGCATTTGTTGGTTATACACATTTTTACTTAGGTTGATAAATTTTTCTAAATTCATCAACACTTGGTTTATCTTTATTGTCTGGGTAAACTTCATTTATTAATTTAACAATATCTTCTTCAGTTAAATTCCATTGGTCATCTTTGTAATATTCTTTCCACATTTTTGCTATTATTATTGAATTATAAATCAGTTTATTTTCACCATTTGTTTTCAATGCATTATTATAATCTTCAATAGCAGATTCATAATCTTTTAAATTAAATTTCACCATACCTCGTGTATGATAAAAATTAGACATCTCTTTTTTTTCTTCTTCTATTAAACTTGAAATTAAAAAAAGAGCACTATCATTTTTCCCAGTTTGTGAGTAAAGAGATAATAATTGTTTTGCAGCTATTTTTGATTCTGGATTATTTTTATATTCGCTTTTTAATAATTGAATTGCTTCATCAATTTTTGTTTTATCGGTCTCAGATTCCTTTATTAAAATTCCAAGTTCATGTAAATAATTCTTTTTACTTTCACAACAACCAACTATTAATAAAAATGAAAAAATAGTAAATAATATTTTACTCATTTTAATTTCTCCTTTAATGTGCATAACTATTTTTATCTTCCAACCCGATAAAAATAAATTGTAAAAAAAATAACATTGAAAAAGTGTATCCTTTCTCTTCAAATTATATTTTTAATTTTCCCAAAATAAAAATAAGGAGTCCATATAATGAACACCAAGTTAATCAAAGAAAAAGGCACTTTGTACATAACAAAATAATAATTGGCTTAAATGACAAATTTTACGGATTAGATTTTTCCAAGTTCTCACTTGGAAGCACCAACTGGACTATAGGCACCTCGAGGCACACGATTTGCTGGTTATGAAACTTTATAAAGAAAACTCAAACCCTAATTTAGCAATGTGGTTTACTTCTACTATATATGAATCTCCAAAATAATCTGAAATCGAATAATAATCGTATTTTTCCAATGGCAAGAAATATGATAAGGTAAATGAAAAAAATGATTTAGGTTTATAAGCTATTTTTAATCCCAAGTAAGTTACTGCTTCATCGGTTGCCCAAGTTGATACTGCTGTTCCATGAGCAGCTCCAAAATTATCATGAATATTAATACCAATTCCAGTGTAGTATTTCTTATCAAATAAATAATATCTCATATTAAAACTATATTCGAATCCCGAGTAATATTCGCCTCCGATAACTATTCCCGGTTTAAATTCAAATGCAATATTCTTTTCAATAAACATTAAACCAGATATATAAAAACCTATTGGGTAGAAATCAGAGAAATTCTCATTCTTTTGAATCTTAGTGAATTTTTTTGTGCTATAAAGAATCGAACCTTCGACCGAAATATTATATTCATAATCAATCTTAAGTTTTTTTGAATCTTTCAATTGTGAATATATTTGGTAATTAACAAGGAGTGATATTAGAATTATTAGATTTCTCAATTATTTTTCCAAGTTGCATAACGTTTTCTATCTTACGACCTGATAAAAATAAATTATTAAAAATAGTATTTAATAAGTGTGCCCTTTCTCTTCTCCCGAAGGGATGGATTAACAAAATTATATTTTTAATTTTCCCAAAATAAAAATAATCAGTCAACAAAATGAATCCCCAGTTCAAAGAAAAATGCATATTATAAACGCAAATCTATTTAACAATATTAACCTATTTCCGCACTTCTTTAATAATGGTCATTGGCATTTGTTTGTTATATTGAATTTAATTACAAATTTATGACTATTTACAATTACTCTAATTCTCATAGGTTATCAGAGTTTTTTCTATTACTTCTTTAGATTCATTGTATTTAGAATAATAGAAATCTAAAAATTTTATCAAATTTTTAATTGATTCTTTACGACGATAAACAAATGAACTAAATTGAGTAAGTTTAGATGTCACCATTGGAGTACGTCTATCTATTATATTATTCTGGCAAAATTCGACAAATTCTGGGATTATATCATTCCCAAGTTTATCAAAATCTGTTATTGTATCTTCACTTGTTTTGACAGAGGACTTCACTTCACCAATTAACTCTGAAAACTCTAAAAACCATTTATCATCATTAATATTAATTTTCGAATTAGATAATCTTGTAGCTTCATC
>JBGSKB010000059.1:0-13123 GCA_041741395.1 Melioribacteraceae bacterium | reverse complement strand
TGATGAAGAAAAAATTGTATTAATATTTGATGAAGTTATGACCGGCTTTAGAGTTGCAAAAGGCGGCGCACAAGAAATTTTGGGAATTACTCCGGATCTTTCAACTTTTGGTAAAATAATTGGCGGAGGTTTACCAGTTGGCGCTTTTGGCGGTAAAGCTGAAATTATGAATAAAATTGCTCCCGCCGGACCAATTTATCAAGCGGGAACACTAAGTGGAAATCCGCTTGCAATGAACGCCGGATTTGCAGCTTTATCTTACATTAAAGAAAATCCAAATATTTATAATTTGTTGGAAGAAAAATCTGCATACTTAGAAAATGGATTTAAAAATAATCTTGAGAAGTTGGGAAAAAATTTCGCATTCAATCGAGTTGGTTCAATGATGTGCATGTTTTTTACAGAAGAAAAAGTTGAAGATTTTAATTCAGCAGTAAAATCTAACACAGAGCTTTACGGTAAATATTTTCACAAAATGTTAGAAAACGGAGTTTATTTAGCTCCGGCACAATTTGAAGCTTTATTTGTTTCAACAGCTCATTCAAAAGAAGATTTGGATAAAACAATTGAAGCACATAAAAATTCTTTGATTGATATTCTGTAAACCAAAGGATATGTTTGTAATAACCAATAAGAAAAGATTTGTTTCACAATTGAAACAATTTGATTTATGTCTGATTACGAAATAAAAAATGATGATATTTTAGATAGTCTGGGCGAATGTGTTTTTACAGTTGATAAAAACTTCCGAATAAATTTTTTCAATAAAGCCGCCGAAAGAATAACTGGTCACAAAAAGGAAAATGTGATTGGTCAATTTTGTAAAAATGTTTTCAAATCAAAAGTTTGCTTCTCCGATTGCCCAATTGCATTAGTTCTAAACTCAAAAAAAAATATTTATGATTTTGAATCAAAAATAAAAATTGCGAATGATAGTGTAATTCCGATAAAACTAAATGCGGCAGTTCTTCATAATGAAGAAGAAAAACCTATTGGCGGAGTTATTTCGTTTAGGGAAATTTCTGATATTGAAAGAATCAATCAAGATTTATCTAAGGACAGCCATTTCTACGGAATTATTGGCAAAAGTAAGCCAATGAAGGAGATTTTCGAATTAATTCGTGAAATTTCATATTCCGACGCACCGGTCTTTATTCATGGAGATTCCGGCACTGGAAAAGAAATGATTGCAAATGCAATTCAGCAGACAAGCAGCAGAAAAGATAAAGTTTTTATAAAAATAAATTGTTCAGTTTTCCCTCCACATTTATTAGCAAGCGAACTTTTCGGACATGTAAAAGGAGCTTTTACAGATGCGGTAAAAGACCGTCCTGGAAGATTTGAAATTGCTGATGGCGGTACAATTTTTTTAGATGAAGTTGCAGAAATGCCTCTTCAGATGCAGCTCCAATTATTAAGAGTTCTTCAAGAAGGAACTTTTGAAAGAGTCGGTGAATCAATTACGCGAAGAGTTGATGTTAGGGTTATTGCCGCGACAAATATAAAAATTGAAGAAGCGTTAAGCACCGGAAAATTTAGAGAAGATTTATATTACAGATTAAACGTAATCCCAATAGCAGTTCCAACTTTAAAAGAAAGATTAGTTGATCTTGTTCCACTTGTGAAACATTTTCTAACAAAATTTTCTCTGCTTTATAAAAAGGAAATTACAGATATTGACGATGAAGCTCTGGAATTAATTACAAATTTTGAATGGCGCGGAAATATCCGCGAACTTGAAAATGTAATTGAATATTCATTTGTCAGAACAAATAATTCCAATATAATTTCTGCAGCAAAACTCCCTCCTATCGTACGTGACAATAATAATCGTAAAAAAACTTTTAGCAAGTATTACAACGAAGATGATTCTTTCGAAAAGCATCAATTATTAGATATTTTAGAAAAAAATCATTGGAACAAAACCAAAGCTGCAAATGAATTAAAAATTGGCAGAACAACTCTTTGGAGAAGAATGAAACAATTTGGCATTGCTGATTTAGAAAAATAGTTCCATGTTCCAAAATTGAAACATTGTGTTCTTCTTTTCATATCTCTTTCATAAATAACTACTTAGCACATATAATATATTTTATTTTTCTTTTCAGAAACAATCTGTTCTTTTTATAATTCGATATTAACCTCTTTTAATAATATTTTCTTGGCATCTAAATTGCAAATAAATACCAGATTAAACTAATATTGGGAAAGACATGAGTGAATTCAAAAATTTCTTTTTTATAGTTTTATCCTTTCTTTTGATTATTACAGCTTGTAATGACGAAGAAAAGGATTTACCAATTACTCCAGGTGCAAATGGTGATTTGGCAAAAAATAGTTGTGAGGGCTGCCATACTGATTACGAATTACTTAAGGAAGTTTTCACTCCAGATCCGCCTTCAACTGGTGGACATGGATGCGGCGGTGAAGCTCCACATTACGAACCTTATGATAGAGTTATTTTACGCGGTGATGGTTATGTGCAATTTAAGAATAGTGTACATGGAAAACTTGGCTGCGTTGCTTGCCATAATGGTGTGGAAAATGCAGAAAATAAAGATTTAAAGATTGCAAAAGAACTCGCTCACTCTGGTGATTTTATTGCAAGTCCTTCTTTAGCTGCAACAGAAAAATGTGCTAATTGCCACCCGGATATAGTTGCAAGAACACATAACAGCACTCATGAGCAAGGCTGGGGACAAAAAAGCATGGTTACTTTAAGATATGGCTTAGGAACAGGTAAAGACAAATTTGAACAGTTACCGCAAGAATTAAAAGACGGATATAAATCAAATTGTTCAAGCTGTCACGGAACTTGTGCAGAATGCCATGTAACCAGACCAGCAGCTGGTGGCGGTGGTTTAATCAACGGACATAATTTTAATAAAAGCCCGGATATGAGAAATAGCTGCACTACATGCCATGTAAGCCGCGGCGGTCACGCATATTTTGGTGAAGGAATTGGAACAGTTCCGGATGTTCATTTAACTAAGGCTGGATTTACATGTTTAGAATGCCATTCGCAAAATGAAATTCACGGTGATGGAAATTATTATGATCAACGTTACAAAAATAAATTAAAACCAGAATGTGTTGATTGTCATTCCGGATTAGAAACTGCAAATGATTTTCATAGTATGCATATTGATGATTTTAATTGCCAAACTTGTCATTCACAAGATTATAATAATTGTGGAAGCTGCCATGTTGGAACTGACGAAGGTGCACGAGTTGGTTCGCATCTAAAATTCAAAATTGGTATGAATCCGATTCCAGATATTAAACCATATAGAATGGTAACTTTAAGACAATCATTAATGGCTCCAGATAGTTGGGATCATTATGGAGTTGCAAATCTTAATAGTTTTGATGAAAGACCATCTTATAAATATACAACTCCTCATAATATTATTAAATGGACTGCAAGAACGGATACATCTAAAATTGTTTTAGATGAAAATGTTGCTCAGCCTTTGTGTTCGCAAGCATGCCATATATTCAAAGATGCAGAAGGAAATATAAAAAACAAACAATATTATTTATTTGAATCAGACTTAAAAGAAACTTGGGAAAAATCATCCACAAGTCAATACACAGTAGATGGAAAACTCCCATCATGGTGGGAATTAAATTAGAATAAACTAATCAACTCAATAGTTATAAAGGAGAAAAAATGAACGAATTAAGAAAATTGTTTTACTTGTTACTAATTATACCAATTTTGTTTCTCAGCACTGCTTGCAGTGATGATAGTACAGATCCAAAAGAAGAAATAAACGAAGCTGAAGTTTTAGCTACATATTTAGAAACTAATGGAGATTTTGTTAATACTTTAGTTCCTGCTGTAAAACAAGCTCAAGATGTTCAAAATGCAATACTATTAAATGATCAAACACAATATGTTATTGATATTCGTTCAGCAACAGATTATGCTGCTGGCCATATTAAAGGTGCAGTTAATGTTGCACTTAAAGATATTGTTACTCATTATGAATCAAACAATCTTGCAAATAAAACAACTGTTGTTATTGCTTGTTATTCCGGGCAGACTGCTGGTTATGCTACATGTTTATTAAGATTATTAGGATATTCAAATACTTACGATCTTTTCTTAGGTATGTGCAGTTGGAATGATACTACAGCCACTGGTTGGAAAGGTGCTATTAGCAACGGTAAAGCGGCTGATTTAGTTACAACTGCGACAAACAAAGGTGCAGCTGGTGAACTTCCAGTACTTTCAACTAGTAAAAAAACTGGTGCTGAAATCTTAAGAGCAAGAGTAGAGGCTCTTCTTGCATCTGCAGATCCTTTTGGTGATGTGAAATTATCTAATTCAACTTTGTTCCAAAATTTATCAAATTATTATATTGTTAATTATTGGTCGGCAGAACATTATGCTTGGGGACATATTAATGGAGCTATCCAATATACTCCAAAATCTGATCTAAAATTAGCTGCAAGTTTGAAAACTTTGCCGACAAATAAGCCAGTTGTTGTTTATTGCTATACTGGAACTACTTCATCATTTGTAGCAACTTATTTAAAAGTTTTAGGTTATGATGCAAAAACTTTATTATATGGAATGAATGCACTTGCTCATGATACAATGCCTGGTACCAAATTTGATGCTGCAACACATGTAAAGAATTTTCCATTAACCAAATAATAAAAATATTATTTAGAGTCCCATTAATTTGGGACTCTTTTTAAAACAGAGTTTAGAAATGAATGAAATGTTAGGCAATCAATATTTTATGGCAAGGAATTATTTGGGTGCTGCAAATGTGTTCCAAACACTTTTGGAAACTGAACCGGATAATTTAAATGCCAAGAAAAAATTGATAATTTCATTAACTCAAATCGGAAAATTCTCAAAAGCATTTGAATTATTTGCAGATGTTATTTCTGAAAACATTGATTACATCGTAAATACAGATCCGATAAAAGACGATTGTCCTTGTGCAGAATTAGTAAATAATCTTGAATTAAAAAGTAAATACGGAAACGAAAGTTTAACAACTTTTGAAACACTCGGAATTTTATGGCTTTATTGTGATATTCATAATTCTATTGAATATTTTGAAAAAGCATTAACATTAACACCAAACGATACAAAACTAAATTCTATAATTTTACTGCTTAAGAAAAAATTCCGCGAAATTTCTAATTGATTACAATGTTCACACGTAGTCCTTTTAAGCGGTATCCTCAGAATGAGAATTGCTTACCATGTCGAATTGTTTTTGATGAGACTTCTTGTTTTTTAGATTTCTCACTTCGTAAGAAAATTACATATTAAACAGAAATACATATAATTTAACAATCCTTCATTAATTACTTAACTCACCTTACGTAATTGAAAGAAAAACCTCCGAGGTTTTTCAATCAGTTAGTTTTAAGATTTATTTTCAATACAAAATCAAAAAATTTCCAAGAAAAAAAATCTTTGAAACCTCGGAGGTTTAGCATTCTGCAAAACATGAGTTGCTTAATTGGCAGCTTTCTTTTTTATCGGCTGAAATGCAAAAAAATCTTCGTAAAATCTTTTTGTGTAATCATTAATAAGTTCAGTTATTCTATCATAATTTTCAGAAGCAACTACTAATCCCGCATGATATTTTTTATTCAATTTCCAAACTACTTCATTATCATTATAAGAATTGGTTTCCGGAAATTCTTGCTTTGCTAAAGAAATTAAAATTGCTGCATAATTCTTTTTAGGAATTGGCAACTTATATTCATCCTTATCTTTTAAATTTTCAAGAATTGCCCATTCTTTCCAATAATTTATTCCCGAAGATTCTTCAATCAAATTTGCGATATTTGCCCCGCCGACTCTTGCGGAAGTTTCAAGGAAATAAAATTTTCCATCTTTCGATTTTATATATTCGCTGTGTGAAATTCCTTTTTTCAATCCAAGTGATTTAATAACTTGCTTGTTAATTTTCAATAATGATTTTTCATCTTTACTTCCAAATTTTACAGTTCTCGAACAAAAAACTCTTCCTTCATGTGCAACTTCAAACGGCGGCAAAGCATATTCATGAGCTAAAGCAAATTTTATTTCGTAGTTGAAAATAATTGAATCTACATGATAAATATTTCCTTCGACAAATTGCTCAAGCAAATAATACGATTGATCATCTCCCAAATTATTAATTGTTTCCCAAGCTTCTTCTTTAGAATAAAGTTTTTTTAAACCAATTGCACCAGCTTGCGAACGAGGTTTTAAAATATATGGCGGCTGATTTGAATCAAGGAAATTATTTATTTCATTATAATTAAGAATGTGAACAAAATTTGGAATTGAAATTTTATCTTCATGTGCTTTTTTTCGCATTGCAAGTTTATCTCTGAAATAACGTGCGGTGGTTTCTCCCATTCCCGCAACTCTTAAATGCTCACGCATCTTTGCAGCTTTCTCAACATCAAAATCATCTAATGCAATTATTCTATCAATTTTTTCAGTTCTTGCTAAATAACTTATACTCTTTATAACATTTTCCATGTTCCATTCATTTTGAACATCCGGAATAAAAAATATTTCATCAATGAAATCCCGCGGCCAGTTTGCATCCATTAAACTTTGAGATGTAATTAATAAAACTCTGTTTCCCAACTTTTTACATTGAATTAAAAAATCGAAACCTTTTTCATAACTTGCCAAACACAAAACAGTTAATGGATTTGCAGTTTTCATTATAACCTCGTGTCAGTTTTTTCTAAAATGCACAAATTTTTTTTTGAATTCAATATTAATTGTTTTGAATTGCAAAATTGTAGAATGGTTTAAAGTTGCATAAATTTACTTATATAAATTATTTTTTTGAATTGAGGTTATTATGAAACAATTTTTCAAGTTTACATTTGCGGCAATGCTTGGTTTTTTTCTATCACTTTTTGTATTAACTGTTGTGTTTTTCATTTTCACTTTTGCAATAATTTCTACAATTGATACTGAAGAAACCGTAACTGTAAAAAGTAATTCTTTATTAGAAATAAAATTAGATTTTGAATTACCCGAACGATCTTCCAAAGAACCAAATTTTAATTTCGGCGAAATTCCCTCATTTGAAAAATCACTTGGATTAAACGATTTATTAAAAAGTATTTCCTCAGCAAAAAATGATAGAAACCTTAGTGGAATATTTTTAGATTTGGACAATTTTATTTCTCCCGGAATTTCTAAATTAACAGAAATTAGAAATTCATTACTTGATTTTAAGAAATCGAAAAAGTTAATAATTGCACACGGAAATACAATTAGCGAAGGCGCTTATTATTTAGCAAGCGTTGCTGATAGTATTTATTTAACTCCAACCGGAAATATGGAGTTTGACGGCTTTGGAATTGAACTTACATTTTTCAAGAAAACGCTTGATAAACTCGAAATTGAACCTCAGATTTTTCAACATGGAAAATACAAAAGTGCTACTGAACCTTTTAGAGTTGAAAAAATGAGTGAGGATAACAGAGTACAATTAAGTAAATTTTTAAATTCTATTTATGATAAAATTATTTCCCAAATTTCTGCAAGCACAAAAATTTCAACTCAAGATTTAAAAAATATTTCATCCGAATTAAAAATAAATTCCGCTGAGGATGCTGAAAAATATGGACTAATTACAAATTTAAAATATGAAGATGAGGTTGATTCAATTTTAGCAAAATTAGTTAACAATTCTGCTGAAGATGAAGTTGAAAAAATATCATTCAAAAAATATTCTAAATCATTGGGTGGGCAAGAAGCTTCTAGCGAAAATAGAATTGCAGTAATTTATGCAACCGGAGAAATAACAAACGGTGAAGGAGACGAAAGTACAATCGGCACCGAAAATATTATAAAATCACTTGAAGAAGCAAATGAGAATAAACGAGTTAAAGCAATTGTATTAAGAGTAAATTCTCCAGGTGGATCAGCGTTAACTTCCGATATGATTTGGCGAAAAATTAAATTAATTAAAAGTGAAAAACCAATTATTGTTTCGATGAGCGATTTGGCAGCTTCCGGCGGTTATTATATTTCATGTGCTGCAAATAAAATTGTTGCCGAACCTACAACATTAACCGGTTCAATTGGAGTTTTTGGAATTATTCCAAACGCTCAGAAGTTTTTTGATGAAAAATTAGGAATTACTTTTGATGAAGTTTCTACAAGTGAAAATTCCGGCTGGGCAACAATTACGAATCCGTTAAATGAAGTTCAGAAAAAATATATTCAAAATCAGATTGAAGAAATTTACGTTGATTTTGTTTCCCGTGTTGCAGAAGGAAGAAAAATGTCTTTTGAACAAGTTGATTCTATTGGTCAAGGTAGAATTTGGAGTGGAATTAATGCAAAAGAAATTGGTTTGGTTGATACTTTAGGCGGAATTAAATTAGCATTAGATATTGCCTCAGAATCTGCCGGAATAAAAGATTATAAAATTCTTGAATATCCAACTCAGAAAGAAACATTTGAAAAAATAATGGAAATGTTTTCATCAAAAGTTGAAATTGGATTTGGTAAATTTTTATTTAGCGAACAATTTAACCAAATTGAAAAATTATCTAAAGCTATGAAATATCAAGGAATCCAAACAAGACTACCGTTTGAGTTTGAAATAAAATAAATAATTAAAAACATCCTAAGTTTTTAAAACTTAGGATGTTTAGTAAACTCTAATAATAAAATTTAAAACCTATTCTTGCCATCAATCCGCTCATATCAAACTCTCTTTCTAAAATTTTCTTCCTTCCAATCATTGGATCATTGATTTCGTAAGTCCAGCTTGGATGAGAAGAATGATAAGTAATTTCTGCAATAAAATCTGAATTTCTTCCTAATTGATAAGCAACTCCAAAACCTAATCTCCAATTAAAATCAAAAGCACCTTCAAATTCATTTTCATTAGTATTCTGATAATTTCTATAAAAGATTAACAAAGCTTCAACACCAACTCCGCCGGTTACAAATAAAGAAAGTCTTGGGTTGATTGGAAATTTAGCTGTCATATTAAATAAAACCGGAATACTATGAAGATTAGTTTTTGCACGAACTTCATTAAGTTCTGAATCAAAAAATCCATAATAATCATTAAATTCTTGCACCAAAATTTGATCTACATAATTTTTATTAAACCAATCAACACTCCAGCCGATATCAAAATTTCTATCAATATATTTTCCGCTTTCATAACCAATTATAAATCCGGATTCTGTTGCCGAAGGTCCAAAATTTCCCAATTTAATTGTTGAAGATTTTGACAAATTTTGTTTGGAAAAATATGATCTTGGCTGGGAATAGATTTGCGTTGTTAAAATTATAAGAATAAAAAATATTGTTCGTTTCATAGTGACCTCATTATCAAATGACGTAACCATAAAACAATGATAATGCCAAAAAATGATTTGAAAAATTGATGTTTTGAGGTAGTATAAACTTAGAATTGTATATTATTCTCTACATTGAATAATAAATACGACAACTAATTATATCAATCCAATAGAAATTGCAATTCCCAAAAACATTAGCATAATACCAATAACTGTGTGAATTGTATCAAAAGTTACTTTTTCAAGAAGATATTTTCCAACAGTTGTTCCGATAAAAGCTGAAATCGTTCCAACAATTAAAAGTGATCGCAATTCATTTGTATAAAATATTTTATTATCAAATTTCAAAAATGTAATTCCATATATAAAAAGTCTAACCAAATCAATTACTATTGCAGAAATTACCATAGTGCCAATAAATGACTTTTTTTCTAATCCGGCATGAGAAAGAAAAGCCGTTCTTAAAGCACCTTGGTGACCAGAAATTCCGCCAAAAAATCCGGAAAGTAAACCGCCTATTGGAATTATTTTATTGTTCAATTTTATTTTTTTCAAAAATGGATTTAATTCAAATAAGGAAAATAATATCATCAAAATTCCAATTGTAATATTAACTGGAGTTACAATAAATTCTTTTCCAGAAATTGTATAATTGAAAATTGCTGAAAGATGACTAACATAGTTTAATAAATATGCACCAAGAATTGCTGCAAAACCCGCCGGAATTGTGAAAAGAAATATAATTTTAAGATTTGCATACTTGCCCATTAAAATTCCCTTATAAATATTATTTGCCAAATGAACAATTGCAGTAGCAGCTACTGCAATTTCAACTGGAAAGAAAAGTGCAAAAGCCGGCATTAATAATGTACCAAGTCCAAATCCGCTGAAGAATGTTAGTGCGGCAACAAAAAGTGCAACTGCTGAAATAATTATCAATTCCATAAAATTTTCTTTAAAAAGATTTTTGACTTAAAATGTAATCACTTTTTCGGAAGTCAAAGTTAATTCGGTTAATTCTTTCATGTTGCTTCTTTCAACTCCATCCAATAATTTCAAGTCTGTAAAACCTCTTGCATCCATACAAGTTCCGCAAGCTTTAACAATTCCACCTTTCAGAATAACAGATTTCAACATTCTCTCAATATTGTAATAACCTTGAGGAGTATTTTGATTTGGTATTCCGCAGCCAACCGCATCTGCCATTAAAAATATAGCTACTTCTGTTTCTGCACTTTCCTTTTGAATATATTCATTGCCAATCTTAATGCATTGTATGCTTTTTCAGTTCCGTAAGGTGCATGATTGATAATAAATAATATTTTCATTTTGGTTCCTTTATTTTAGTTTTTTTCTTTATAAATAATATTATACTTAGCAATTAATCTATGAAGCGATCTTCTATCCAAGCCACATTCTATTGCAGTCTTTGTAATGTTGCCTTTATTTTTTTTCAAATGAAATGAAAGAAATTCAGTTTCAAATTCTGCAATAGTTTTATCTTTTGCTTCATTATACTGAAGATTTAAAATACTGTTGGAAATTGGCAGATCATCTTTAAGAATATATTTTGGCAAGTCTTCTTTTTGAATTACATTTGATGTTGAGAGATAGAATGCTCTCCCAATCATATTTTGAAGTTCTCGAACATTTCCGGGCCATTGATAAGCTTTCAGCAATTCTTTCGCATCCGGTGAAAAACTTTTAATTTGTTTATTCTCTTTTTCACAAAGACCTTTAAGATAATGTTCAAGCAATGGCATTATATCATCTGGTCTTTGTCTTAATGGCGGAATATGAATCTGGATATTGTTAAGTCTATAAAATAAATCTTCGCGGAAATTTCCATTTGCTACTTCTTTTTCTAAATCTTTATTTGTTGCAGCAATAATTCTAACATCAATATCAATTTCTTTTTGTCCGCCAACTCTTCTAATTTTTCTATCTTCAAGCATTCGCAAAAGTTTTATTTGTAATTGCTGACTCATATCTCCAATTTCATCAAAAAAGAAAGTTCCTAAATTTGCGAATTCAAGCAAGCCTGGCTTGGTTTTAACGGCTCCGGTAAATGCTCCGCGTTCATGTCCAAATAATTCACTTTCAAAAAGATTTTCCGGAAGTGCCCCGCAATTTACTGGAACAAACGGATTTCCATCTCTGTTGCTTAATTTATGGACTACTCTTGCAACAAGTTCTTTGCCGGTCCCGCTTTCACCAATTATTAAAACATTCATCATTTGCGGCGCAATTTTTTTTACCAATTCTATAACTTCTTTCATTTCCGTACTTTTATAAATTATGCCCGAATTTTTCACTGCCGGATCTGTTTCATCATCAATATTTGTTTTTTGTGTAAATGATTCAAGAGCTTTATCTATGCATTGAAATAATTTTTTGGATGTAAAAGGTTTTTCTATAAAATCAAATGCGCCTAATTGTATTGCTTCCACGCTTGCTTCAATCGTTCCATAACCTGAAATAATTATTACGTTTGTTTGTGAATGATATTCTTTTGCACATTTTAAAATATCAATACCGGAATATTCATTCATTTTCAAATCAGTAATTATCAAATCAAACTTTTTTGTTTTAATTATTTCCAATGCTTTTTGCGGTTCAAGAACAGATGTAATATTAAAATTATTTCTGCTGGATAAGATTTTCTCCAATCCCACAAGCATATCTTTTTCATCATCTATTAAAAGTACTTCAAACATTATTGTTTTCTCCAATAAAAGTTATTGTGAAAGTTGCGCCATCATTAATTTTACTTTCACATTTAATTTCCGCATTATGATTTTTACAAATATTCTGCACAATATATAATCCTAAACCAGTTCCTTTCCCGGATTCTTTATTTGTGTAGAATGGTGAAAATATTTTCTCTAATGATTCAACATCTATTCCAATTCCGTTATCATTTACAATTAATTGAATTTTATGTTTTTCTGATAAACAAATTTTTATAATTATTTCTCCATTCTCTTTTAATGCATCAAGAGAATTGCTTACTAAATTTAAAACTACTTGCTCAATTTGGTTTGGATCGCCAAAAATCATAGCTTCAGAAAGTTTTATATCTTTTGTTAAAATAACTTTTCTTTTTTTTATCAATGGCTCAAGCATTTCGATACTATTTTCTACCAATTTTACTAAATCAAAATTTGAAAATGACTTTGCCGATTTTTTGCTATGCTTTAAAATATTTCCGGTTATTTTGGAAATTTTTTCGATTTGATTATTAACAACATTTAAATCGTCAATATATTCTGATAAGGATTTATTATTTGAAGCTTCATAAAGTAAATAATCTGCACGAGACATTATTATTGCTGAATGATTGTTTATATCATGAGCCATTGAAGCAGTGAGCTCACCCAAAGTTACCATTTTATCAGCCCGCTGCAATTGATCCAAATGCATTTCATCAATTTTTCCGCGTGAATATTTTAATTCATTTACCATCCTATTATAATGATAATTTAATATTGAAAACTCATCCTTACTTATAGTTGGTAAGTTTAAACTTAAATTTCCTTTTTCAACTTCACTTAATGCTAAAATAAAATTACTAAGCGGTTTATTAATGAATTTGTTAAATATCATGTAAAATGAAAATGCTAAAACAAATATTAATGCTAATCCCAAAAATATCATGTGGAAGTAACCGGTATAAAAATTTACTTCAGCTTTTGTTAAATCTGTATCAACATCAAGATAGGAAATAACATTATCTTCGCCATGGCATGTTTGACATCTTTTTTCCATAATTATTGGCTGGATTGCCGTATATGTATTCGTATTTTCA
>JBGSKB010000058.1:0-21943 GCA_041741395.1 Melioribacteraceae bacterium | reverse complement strand
TTGAAATATTTCTAATTTTCGCTCTATTCTCAAAATAATTCGGAATAATTGAAACCATTAAATTTCCGAAAGAAGCTCTTCCTTGCTGCTGAATTTGTGATAAATTTGCAATTTTCTCTAATGTTGAATTTAATAAGTTGTATTCAGTTGCTAATTTCAAAGTCAAATTTTCACTTAAATTATTAATTTGCTGCATATTCATTTCGTTACCCTCAATAGTTCTGGGAATTCTAACATAAATAAATCTTCCGATAATTCCGCTCAAAAAAACTGCAACCATACTCCAAAAACTAACAGAAACAATTCCACCAAACTTAAAAGCTGTATGAAATAAAATTAAAATTGGTCCAACTGTACACAGAAAAATGTGTAATTCTAGCCAATGTTTAAGAATTCCTATATTAACAAAAGATTTTACACGTTTTCTGATCATGTAAATTAAAACGCCAAAAAACATTAAAATTGAGCCAATAATTCCAAAACCATGTCCTAAAGCCCCACTTGGTTTTAACAAATTATGTTGAGAGGAGAAAAATTTTTCTTCTATTGGAGTTGTATAGTAGGTATAGCCATTTACAATAATTAATGCTAAAACCGATATTGTTACTAATATAAAAAATCCTATATACAAATTATGCTGTAATTTAGTCATTCCTTTCCGAAAAATAATTTAGACTATAAATCTTTTTTTATAAGTTAAAAAAAATATTAAAATAATCCAAAGACCAAAAAAGATATTAAATCTTGATAAAAAAGAATAAAAATAAATCATTTTAACAAATAACCAAAAGAAAATCAGTTCATATTAACTCAAAGATTCTTATTATTTTACATCAATAAAATAAAAAATTACACGAGTTTTGGTTTATTAAAATTGTAGTAAAACACCTACCTTATAACTGTTTGAGTCGAAATTGGGATAAATACTATATTTCAATGATTTATTTTCTTCATTGTGCTTATTATGCAGTGATGAAATTTTTAATCCAATAATTGTACCCAATGCTGCACCTAAAAAAGTATCAGAAAACCAATGAACATCTGCGTAGACTCTTTGGTAAGTTGTTAGAGATGCTAAGGAATAAAGTACTATTGAAGCATAAGTATTATCTAACTTTTGAGATAATACAGTTGCAATTGTAAATGCAGTAGAAGTATGTCCAGATGGAAGTGAATTTTCATTTGAATCATGCTCAAATTCAAATGGTTCCATTTTAAGATTAGTATTACCAGTATAGGGTCGATATCTTACAAATGTAATTTTTAGTAATTCTGTATATACGCCATTCCACAGCATTGACTCAGCTAACATTTGGCCTGTTTCTCTAACGTCCTGATTATCAAATATTAATCCCGTGAAATAAAGTAAAGCACTTAATGCACTTCCATATTTAGCATTACCAAAGTTCTCACCGACTGACGTAACTTTATTCATTAAATTATTTTTATTTTTAATTACACTTTTTCTGATGCTATTATCAATTGTAAATGAAGTTCCGGTTAGTGCAACAATTACTCCTGTTATTAAAAAGTCATTACTATCAAAGTAATATGGACTTTTGAAAACATTTAAAGAATTTTCATAAGAGAATTCTAAATCAGATCTAATTGCATTAATAAATTTTACAGAGTCGCAAGTGTTATTATCATTTGTGTCATTTTGTGCAAAAATAATACTACTTGAAAAAAGCAACAAAAATACTAAATGATTTATGGTAGTTCGAAAAAAGTCTCTATACTTAGAATTTGCAATGAACTTCAATATAATTTAATTTCCTCTCTTAAAAAACAAAATACAATCGTAATTGTATTATTATAATTTAGCAAAATTAAAATAATTTTTTAATGATTTAATTCTTACTAATTCAATTTAGATATTCCATGAGTTAAATCATATACTAGTGAACAAATAAATAGTTTATTAAATTAAAAAAAAATTGAATCTTCCTAAGGTCAAAAAATCGGTTCTGGTTATTATTAACCAATGGCATGGAAATTTAATTTTTAAAGTGTGACACAAATCAATTCTTGTGTCATAATAAGACACAAATTGTAATATCTGTTTTATTTTCTTATAGATGCAAATACATCTAATAAAAATTAAAAATTTTAAAATGCTCAAATTCCTAAGAAATTCTAAGTTTTTTTGCAATATGAATTTGGATATTTTAAGTAGAAAGGAAACATGTAAAAATTACCGATTTTTTTTCTTTTACGGCATAATATTTGAGTTTAATCTTCACATTATAAAACTATTATATTCAAGAAAAGTTACAGATTACCGATAATTGTTTAATCTCTTAAGTGTGAGGACGAGGAAATGCAAAACAACATCACTTCTGCGCTAAAAAGCAATGAATTGTTTAAAAACACAAATATTTCAAACATTACTCTTGAAGATCTTAATCTAAAAATTGTTTCTTTAGAAGAAGGTGAAATACTATTTAAAAACGGCGATATTTCAAACTCAATATTCTTAATACTTGAAGGTGAAATTAATTTGTTGAAAAAACATAGTTTTTCTAAAACCACAACATTAATTCTTTCTGCTAATGAATTTTTTGGTCAAGATGAATTTTTTATAAATTCTAAGCGCAAATCCACCGCATTGGCAATAAAAGATGCTAAAATTGCAGAAATTTCTAAGGATAATTTGGATGTGCTTTTGATTCAGTACAATTCAATTTTAACAAATCTTAAAGATTCCTTGGAAGATATTGACGAAACCATGATGGAAAATCTTGAAAGACTTCTTAAAGAAGCTAACGAAAAATATCTTTCCGGGCAAAAAAAGGTTTCCATTTTTGACTTAACAACTAAAAATAGCGATGAACTCGTTTCTTTAAATGAAGTTAAACAAAAAGAAAAGATTATTGACGAGTTAAATAATAGAATTTCACGATATAATGAATTAATTAGAAAGAAAGAAGAACAAATTACAGATCTTTTTGACAGAGTTGAAGAATATCAAACTTCAAATAAACAGTTAAATACGGTAATTGATAATCAAAATGAGCAATTATCAAGATTATTAGAATCGGAAAAAAGTTACAAATTTCAATTAGAGGATCATAACGGAAAAATTAGAAATCTTGAAAATGAAATACTTAACATAAACAATTCTAAAATAGATGCGGAGTATTATAATCAAAAAGAAAAGGAACTTGAATTTCTTAAAGGTGAATTAGAAATTTTAAATAAAAAGGAAAGCTCTCTTCTTGCTCAATTAAATCAATCGACAAAAGAAGTCGAGAAACTTAAAAATCACTTAAATAATTTAGAAAACACTTCAAAATCAACTAAAAATAATGATGAAAATCTTCAATTTGAGATTAATAAATTAACAAATGAAGTTTCTATTTTACGAGAAAAAGAAAAGGATTTTAATAAACTAAAACTTGATTATGAAAATAACAAAGTGGAGTTAATAGCTTTAAAAGATGTTTTAAATAAATCAAAAGAAGAAATTGAAGGATTCGAAAAGAAAGTAAATCAAAGCAAGCAAGTTGAAACAGAATTAATTACAAGCAATAGAAAATTAGAAAATGAACTTCAGATTTTACAAACTAAACTTTCAAGCAGTGAAAATAACTTAGACGAGTTGATATACTTCAAGAAAAATTATTCAAATTTAGAGGAGGAAAAGAATAAGACTATAAATCTTTTAAATAAAAAAATCACAGAAAATGAAGAAAAATATTCAGACTTTGAAAGATTAATAAAAATTAAGCAAACTAAAATTGAAGAGCAAACTTCAGAATTATCAAAAATTAAATCTGATTTCAGTAATATTTCTTCTGCAGATAAATTTAAAAGCGAACTTATTGGTGAACAATCATATAAAATTGCGAAACTTCAAGAATCAAACAATGAAACTTCTTTAGAATTACAAAATTATAAAGACACAATATCTAATTTATCTGTTGAAATTAAAAAATTAAAAAATGAGTATGAAAATGCATTGCAATCACAGAAAAAATTAGAAAGTACAAATTATGAAGTTAGAGCAAAATTAGAACTAAAAAATGATGAAATTTCAAAACTATCTGCTGCAAAAGAGTCATTACTAATTTCTGAAGCAAATAAAAATGAAATCATAAACAAACAAGCAAATCAAATTGAAGAATTAAAAGCAAAAGAAAGTTATTTTAAGGAAGCAGAATTCAAAAAACAGGCAACAATTGAAAGACAACTTAACCAAATAAAGGAAACTGAAGCTTTCTTATCTGATTCAAAATTATTGATCGAAAAACTTTCCAAAGATAATGAATTAAACAAAGCTAAAATTTCCGAGTTTACAATCCAGCTTGAAAAATTAAATTTAGATTTATCAGAAAAGAATAACAAAATATCCAATTTAGAAAATGAATTATCAAGCAATTCATCAAATCTAAAAAAGATTCAAGATCAGAATAATGATTTAACAAATCAAGTTTCACAACTCAGTGGTTCAATTGTTAAGAAGAATACAATTATTGATGAACAATCTCAAAGTTTACGAGAAATCGAACTAAGTAAAACTGGATTAGAAAACATTGCTAAAGAAAAAGATGAAATAATTATTAAGCAAAGTCACAAATTAACTGAAAATGAACATTTAGTTGAGAAATTAAACGAACAATTAACTTCTGAAAAAGCTGAGAAAAATGAACTTACAAAAAACTTAAATTTAGTCAATGAGAAAATTAAGGAATTTGAAAATTCTATAAATTCTCTTTCTATTCAACTTTTAGCAAAAGACGATTTAATTTCTGAGAAAACATTATTTATTGAAGAGCAAAAAAATCAATTAAGTGAAAGTAGCTTAAAAATTACAGAAAATTTAGCTGAAATTTCTACTTTAGAAAATAAGATAAGCACTTTTGCAGAAGAATTAAATTTATCCAAAAATAAAGAATCCGAATTACGAAATGCTGTAAGTCAAAATTTTGATACTATTACTCAGCAAAATATAGAAATTGCAAAGCTAAATGATGTTAAAAAGGAACATGAAACAACAATTTCCTTCTTAAATAAGCAATTATCATATGACCTAGATACGATATCTCAATTTAATATTAAATTTGCAGAAGTTGCAAAGGAACTACAGAATAGTTTAGAAGATTCAAAAAATCTATCAAATTCATTGAACAATAAGAATAATGAGATTTCGGAACTTATTTCATCAAACGAAAAATTGCAAGTTAATTTAAATTCAAGTGAATTAAAAATTGCAAATTTACGTGCTTCGGAAACCGAATTAAATAATGTTATTGTAGAAAAAGATGAAGAAATAAGTAATCTACAAAGTGAATTGTCAAAATCTATTTCAAATTATAACGAAATTTCAGCAAATTTTGAAAAAGCTGGTTCAATAATTACAAAGTTGGAAAACGATGTAATTGAAAAAGCAAAAGCTGAACAAATTCTACTTTCTTCTCTTGAAGATAAGGAATCGCAAATTTCATTATTGAATTCACAAATTTCTGAAAAAAATAAAAAAATAGAAAAGTTAAGTTTTGAGATAGCAAATTTTGATCAAACTTTAGATTCATTTAGAATAAAAATTACTGAAAAGGATAGTTTAATAAATGAAATGTCCGATAAAATAAATGTATTATCTCAGAAAAATGATGAAAAAGAAGTTACAATTGTAAAATTAAATTCTTCAATCAAATTAAGAGATAATACAATTTCAGAAATTAGTGAGGATTTGGAAGGTAAATTTGAAACAATCGAATTATTAAATAAAACTATATTTGAAAAAGATGAAAACGTAAATTCACTCACAAATAAAGTTAATGTTCTAAGTTCAGAAGTTGGCGAGAAAAACTCAGTAATTGAGGAATTAAATTCGGCAGCTGAATTAAATAATTCAGCAATTAATAAACTTCAAAGCGAGCTAGAAAATAAAAAGAATGAAATAATTACATTAAATGACTCTATAAAAGAAATTAAATCAAATTTGGAAAACGCCCATTCTAAAATTGTTATATTAAATTCTACCGTATCCGATTTAAGTTCACAAAATGAAACTTTAGCAAATTTACTTAATGAAAAAACAGAACAATTAGAAAATGGTTTATCTAAAATTAATTTGTTAGAATGTGAGATTTCTAATAAATTAAGAGAAATTGCCGAGTTAAATCTTAATCTAAAAGATCAGAACATTATTAATTTCCAGCAAAAAGAAGCTTTTGAATTACTTTCAAAATCATATAATTCTCTTCAAATAAGCGAAGAAATTGAAAATGAAAAAGTTTCAAATCTTACAAATAAACTAAATGAATTTATTGATGAAAAAAATAATTTAGTATCATTATTAAAAGATTCTGGGTCGGAAATTAAGCATTTAAGAAAACACATTTCTGCATTAGATGAAAATATTGCCGAGAGAAATAGAACTATTGAAGAATTAAATTCGAATCTGAAAATTGAAAGAACAGAAATTGAAAGTAGATTAATTGACAAATCACGTTTGGCTGAGGAATTGCAAAAATCAGTTATTTTCTTAGAAGAACAGCTTGAAATTTTGCAAAAAGGACACAATGAGGTTACACAAATTCAAGAAACTGAAATAAAAAATAATCTAATTGAAATTGCTAGATTGACCAAAACCGAAATTGAACTAAAAGAAAATTTATTTGAAAAAGAAAGTGAATTTAACAAACTTCATTCAGAAATTGATTTCTTAAAATTAGAATTGAATAATTATAAAGAAAGCATTAATGAAAAAGCTAATGATCTTAACAAACTTGCAAGAGAACTTAACGAAAGTAAAAAAGTTTTAGAATTAAAGGTTATTTCTGAAACTGAATTGTATGCTAAAATTACAATTTTGACCGAAAAGATTGATTTGATTTCACTTGAGTTAGAAAAAAAATCTCAAGAAATAATTGGACTTAAAGAATCAAATGAAATTACAAATTCTATAATTTATGAGAAGGATAATTTAATTAAAGAATTTGAGCAGAATCTTTCCGTAAAAAATAATTCTGTAAACGAATTAAAACTTCAAATTGATGAACTTAGCAAAAATATTGAAATTGGTAAATCTGAATTAAGCGAAAAAGAAAAGCAATTAAATGAAATTAATTCAAGTAAAAATATTCTTGAAAACTTAATTTCAGAAAAAGAAAGCTTAATAAAAGAATTTGAACAAAATATTTCGGCTAAAGCTAATTCTGAAAATGAATTAAAACTTCAGATTGACGAACTTAACAAAAATATTGAAATTGTAAAATCTGAATTAGCTGAAAAAGAAATAAGAGTAAATCAATTTACAAAAATTGAAAATGAATTTAGAAACAGTTTAGACAATAAATTAAATGAAATACAATGTCTTAATTTTGAAATTGAAACATTAAATACTGATTTGAAAGCTTATCAAAATCAAATTTCTTCGAAATATTATGAATCAAAGAATTTAATTTCTGAGTTGGAAAGTTATAAAACACAAGTAAAGGAAATCGGTTCAACCGAACTTCAATTAAAAAGTCAGATTGATGAATTAAATAATAAACTTTCTGAATATGAAAATAATTCAAGAGAAAATGAGAACAAATTAACTTCTTTAAATGAAATGATTGAATCTTTGAAAAATTCAATTAAAGAGCGGGATGAAATAATTGATAGAAATCAGAAATTTATTGAAGAACAAAATCAACAAATTTCATCAATTGAATCTGCATTTCAAAAACAAGATTCCATTAGTGAAAAATTTGAATCTCTAAATGAACAATTAGAAAATTTAACTTTAGAACTTTCGGTTAAAGCAGAAGATAACAGAACAATTTTGCACGAAAACGAAGAGCTCAAAAATCAGTTAAAAGAAATAAAAAATAATTACGATTCAATTTTGAATGATAGAAATCAAAATAATTCTGAATTTTTTGAAATTTCATCGCAAATTGAAAGCTTAAAATCGCAATTAGAAAATACTCAAAACTTAATCAGCAAAAAGGACTCTGAACTTGAACGATTAAATTTAGAATTGACAAATTTAAGTTCTTCCAAAAATTTTGAAAATGAAACAAGAAAATCATTTGAAGAAAAAGTCTACGAGTTGGAATCAAAAATTTCTGAATTAACAAAAATTAAATCTTCGTATGAAATTGAACTTGAAAACAAAAATGAAACAATTGCTGATCTTCAATTAAAAAATAGCTTTACAGAAAACATTTCTCAAAATCAACCGAATGAAGAATACACAGCAAAGATTGAGGAATTAACAAAAGAACTTGAAAAATATTCTTACATCAAGAATAATTTTGATTCTTTGATTGAGGAGAAAAATTCAATTATTGAAGAACAAGGAAAGCGTTTAACTCAAGTTAAGTTAGATAGAACTGATCGAGAAATTGAATTTATAAAACTTACGGAACGATTAGAAGACTTTAAAAATCAAATTGAAAGATTGAATGAAGCAAAAAATCATTTTAAGAGTGAGGCAAGTAAAAAGTCGGATGAACTTGAGCTTATTTCAAAAAGATTGGAAATGTTCAACAACAATTCATTAGATATTGAATCAACCGAAGAAAGATTGAATTTAATAATTGAAAATCAAGTTGAAAAAATTGCCGAACTCAATGAAAAAATAGCTCAGTTTGAATCTGGAAGAAATCAAGAAACTCCAAAACCGAAGATAAATCCGGTTGTAGAAAAATCGTCTCCGGTAAATAATTATGAAAAGGAATTACATGAAAAACAAACAACGGAAGATCAATTTGAAAGCATAATTGAAAATGAAGATTCAAAACCGGCATTTTCTTTTGGAAAAGTTAGTGAAGAAAATGATGAAATAGTTGATTTTGATTTAGAAGAGAAAAGTGAAGAAAATTTAATTGAAGAAACACAGACTGTTGAAAATGATCAAGCAGTATCAAAAGTTAATAAGTTCTCTACCGATTTATTAAAATCAGAAACTGATTTGCCGCAATACACGCAGTTCTCTCACCTTCTATACGGAGATGTAAGTGTGGTAACACTAAATATTCCAAGAGCAACAATGGAAATAGCAGCAAAATTTAAGGAATATTTAACATCATTGTTTAATAGTCAAAATTCAAAAATTGTTGTTGATTTAACCGAATGTGAATTTGTTGATTCAACAGTGCTTGGTGTTATGGTTAGCTCACTTAAAAAAGCAATGAGTTTAGGTGGAGATTTGAGAATTGTTTGGGGAGATCACACAGAATCATCAATGTTTTATATAACAAGAATGGATAAAGTATTTAAACTTTTCGATAACTTGGAAAGTGCGATTCAAAGTTATTTAGATTAAAAACTCTCACACTCATATATAATAGTCCAAGTGCCGGAAGAAAATTCCGGCACTTTTATTTTAAAGATTTATTATAAAGTTGACTCTCTCTCCTCTTAATAAAAAAATAATTTTAAATCATTTTTATTGAGAAATTTTAAAGAAAATCAAACAAAATAATATATGTGTTTGTTGGATGTTGGGTCTTAGTTATTATTTAAATGTTTTTGCGTTGATATATTGCGATACCGTATCTTTTAATAATTTTACAATTATCCGGATTCCTCATTCAATAAATAATTTTTGGTGTAGCTCTATGAATTATTCATTTCGGGAAAGTTTTATCATACAACAAGATTAAAGTGTAGCAAAATTTTACATGTTTTTTTTTATTGACTTCGTCTAGTAATTCCTAATAATTAGACTTAATTTTTTAAACTTTTTACCGATTGTATAATTATAGTACAAATAAATGTATTAATTTGATAAATTGAATTTCTAATTTTTACAAAAACTTATTTTTGCACTTTAAATGAATCGCTTAAATTTCATTTTGAAAAAAATAAAAACTAATGAGTGAATTGATTTTTAATATTATTTCTGAAAATGATACAAATTCACTTGCGTACAGTAATTATTTTCACCTTTTTACAAACTCGACAAATGACATAGTTTTTATTCTTAATGAATCCGGCACTATTGAATTTGCAAATAAAGCATTACTAACTCAATCTCATTTTAGATTGGAAGATATTATTGGAAAGCACTTTTTTGAATTGCTGCACGAACAGAACAAATCAAAAGTATCAGATGCTTTTCAAAATTTAATTGGTTCAAAAACTTCAGTGAAATTTGAAACTGAAATAATTCCAAAAGTTGGAGTTGAACAATTATATGAAATTACTTTAACACCAATTTTTCAAAATGAAAAACTCACTTCCCTTTTTGGTGTTGGAATAAATTTAAGCAAAGTAAAAGCAGAAAAAAGTAAAATAGAAGAACTACTTTCAAAACTTACAGAAGCAAATAGACTGACTGCAATTGAAAGAGATAGAGCGCAGCAGCAAATTAGCGTATTAAATGAATTGAATAATTTGAAAAATGAATTTATATCAAACGTTTCACACGAACTTAGAACACCGCTTGCTTCAATTATAGGTTTTGCAGAAACAATTTCTGAAGATAAAAATTTAACTTTGGAAAAAGTTGAAGAATTTAATCAAGTTATTTTAACGGAAAGTAAAAGACTTGCAAAATTAATAAATGATGTTTTGGATTTTTCTGAGCTTGAAAGTGAAAAACAAAAATTACAAAAATCATCCCTTAACATTATTGAAGTAATTAACGAATGTAATACTAATATTAAAATAGAAAGTGAAAAAAAGAATATTACTTTAACTTCTCGTATTCCGCAATCTGAAATAATGATTTATGCAGATGAAGAAAGGATAAGAAAAGTTATATCTTATTTACTTTTAAACGCTGTAAAATTCACAAAAGAAAATGGAAGAATTACAATAATAGTTCAAGAATTTTTAAAGGAAGTGGAAATTGTTATTAGCGATACCGGAATAGGAATTCCAGAACAAAATATTCCCTTTTTATTTGATAAATTCAGTAAAGTAAAAAGAACCGGATTTAACTTAACCGGGGCTGGTTTTGGATTGGTTACAGTAAAGCAAATAATCGATTTGCACAAAGGTCTTATAAGAGTAAAAAGCGAAGTTAATAAAGGAACAAGTTTTATTATAAGACTTCCAAAATATAGTTTTAATTAAAACTAACGGGGTTAAAATTGGAAAAAACAATATTCATAGTTGATGATGAACCGGCAATACTCAAATTAATTACACATTGGGTAAAAAACGAGTGGGAATATAATGTTCGCACTTTTACAAACGGTTCTGAACTTTTAGAAAATATTTATGAAAATCCAGATTTGATTTTACTTGATATAATGCTGCCAGATTTAAGCGGAACCGAACTTCTGAAAAGAATTAAACGAATGAACAAACATTTACCGGTAATTATGCTTTCTGCACAAGGAAATATTGATGTTGCCCTTGAATGCATTCGTGAAGGAGCTTTTGATTATTTCCCCAAACCGGTAGATAAAAATAGGCTTAGACCGGCAATCCAAAATTCAATCAAAAATTTTGATCTGCAAAGACGAGTTGATGAATTAAATACAAATCTTCAGCATGAATACAGTTTTGATAATATTGTTTCTGCAGATAAAAAAATGCAAGAAGTTTTTAAAATGGTTACAAAAGTTTTAAATAATGATATTACAGTTTTAATAAATGGTGAAAGCGGAACCGGAAAAGAATTAATTGCACGAGCAGTACATTATAATGGAATTAGAAAAAATGAACCATTTGTTGTTGTAAACTCAGCTTCAATTCCACGAGAATTATTAGAAAGTGAATTATTTGGTCACGAACGCGGCGCATTCACCGGAGCTCACCAAAGAAAAATTGGAAAATTTGAATTAGCAAACGGCGGTACAATTTTCTTAGATGAAATTGGTGATATGGAAATGTCGCTTCAAGCAAAAATTCTCAGAGTTATTCAGCAAAAAGAATTTGAAAGAGTCGGCGGAAATGAAACAATAAAAACCGATGTAAGAATTATTTCTGCGACAAATGTAAACTTAAAAGAAGCCGTTGCTAATAGAGATTTTAGAGAAGATCTATATTACAGACTGAGTTCGTTCCCAATTCATATTCCAGCATTAAGAGAAAGACGCGGAGACATTGTGATTCTTATAAATCATTTTCTCGCCGAGTTTAATAAAAAAATGAGCCGACAAATTACTTTGATTACAAAACCAGCATTAAAATTATTATATGATTATGATTGGCCCGGAAACGTTAGAGAATTAGAAAATACAATTGAACGATGCATGATTCTTTCAGAGACAAATAACATAGATTTAGAAGTGTTGCCTCCGCAAATTTTATCTGCTGATAATGATGGATTTTCAGATTCAACAGGACCATTATTTACAGAAGACGCTCCAATAATTCCATTTGAAAAACTTAAGGCTGAAGCAATTAAACATGCATTAAGAATTACAAACGGAAACATTGTTGATGCATCCAAAAAATTAAACGTTGGCAGAGCAACTTTATATAGACTGATGGAAAAGTACGATATTAAATCTCGTCGAAATTAATTCGATAATATTCAAAAAGGATTTAATTTGCAAAGTACATCGGAAAATAAAAATCATAAAATACTACTTGTTGAAGATGAAGAATCTGTTGCAAAACTTTTTCTTTATAACTTCAAAAAATCCGGGTACGTTTGTGAATGGGCAGAAAACGGTTTAGAAGGATATTTGGCTGCAAAATCGTTTCAACCGGATATTATTGTCAGCGATATTATGATGCCCGAGGTTGACGGACATCAATTAAGAAAAAGATTATTGGAAGATCCGGCTCTAAAATTAACTCCGTTTATTTTCCTAAGCGCAAAAGGTGATGAATCAGATATTCTTGAAGGTTATGATCTTAATATAGAAGATTATATTGTTAAAACTTCCGGACCAAAAATAGTTTTGGCAAAAATTAATGCAATTCTTAAATCCTCCCAAAAAGAAAAAGATAAAGCAGTTGAAGAAGTGCAAAAAGCCGCAAATGCAATGGGCGCTAAAGTTGTTCCCGATGAATTTCCGCAATTAGATGGATTATTAATAAAACATTGGCATGTTCCATTTCATAATATTCCGGGTGGGGATTTTATAGATTATTTTAAAGTCGATAGCGAAAACTTAGTTGTAGTTCTTGGTGATATTATGGGGAAAAAATGGGGAGCTTGGTATTTTGCAGTTGCCTATGCCGGTTACGTTAGAAGTGCAATAAGAATGATTTTGGATTCAGAACATGATTTATCTCCCGCAGCAATTTTAGATAAAGTAAACAACGCAATTTTTAAGGATGAAAGAATTTCGGATGTGTTTATAACTTTATCCGCAGTGTGCATAAACAGTAAAACCAAACTGTTAAAATATGCCGGTGCCGGCGATCTTCCAATTATTTATAAATCAGAAACTGTAAAAAGTGTAAAATCAAATGGAATACTTTTAGGTTTTAAACAAACCGGAAATTATCAAAATATTGAACTACAACTGAAAAGCGGTGAATCTGTTTATTTAATAACTGATGGAATTCCCGAAACGAGAATGACTGACTGTGATTTTTTTGGAGAAGCAAAACTTAAACAAACTATTTCAGAAATTTCTGCAGAAGATGATCCAATAGATAAAATTAAAAACGTATTTTCAGAAGCTACTGCTGATGTTTTTGAAGATGATATTAGTATTATTGCTATAAAAGTAAATTAAAAATATTAATATTTTTTATTTGTCATTTGAAAACTAAAGATGCCGTCTTTTTAAAAGATGGCATCTTTTTTAATCATAACGCTCTAATTTCATTGACCATTCGATTACAATTTAAGCTTAGTTACTTTACAAAATCCTTTAAAATTTTTTCTAACTTTTCTTTGCTTAACTGAACTTGATTAAAAATATTTTCAACATCATTTTTACAAATTTTATTAAAATCTTCTTCACGCACAGTTATAATTAATCCGCTTAAATCAACAGAAGCGGGACTAACTAATAATTGTTTTTTTCCTTTCGCAAAATATTGAGTCGGTCTGTGTTTTTCTCTGAAGAAAATAATCGCTTTCCAAATACCATTTCCAAAAAAACTCAAAATATTTAATAATGGTTCTTCTACTGAGTTTAATATTTTTTTCGCCGATTCAAGAATTTCTATAAATATTTGCTGCAATTTTATTGTATCATCTGACTCAATAACAACAAACTTTTGAATTCCATTATTAACAAAAATTACTTTGGTCAATTCATTTTGAAAAATAATTTTGCCACAATTTTTTATTGAATTCGAATAATTTTTATAAATTGGAATTGAGTTGTTAAATCCAGCTTGAAAATGAAGATGATCCGGGGCAGACGCTCCGCACTTTGATCCGTTATAAAAAACAAAAAAATCTTCACATAATTCTTTGCTTAATTCCAAAAGATCTAAAAAATTATTTTCAATACTTTGCGGAATATGTTTTAAATGTGGAACTGTTAAATGCTGCTCAAATATTGGAAACGGATTACAAAGAATTAAAAAATCTCTTTTATATTTTATTCCTTTTTGAACGGAAGGTAAATTTTCCAAACACAAAAAACATTTTCTTTCTTCAATAGATTTTTTATCAACTTTTGCAGATGTTGAAATAATTCGCAATTGATTAAATTGAATTTTAATTTGTGAATTTTCAAAATTATAAATTTTAGTTTTTATGTTTGATAAAGAATTAAAATTATTTCTGAGCAATTCCCAATTTTCTTTTTGCTGATTTAACAACGCTTCAACTTTTTGAGAAAGATTTTCAACTTTTCCAAATTTTTGTAATTCAGTTTCCGTAAGAAATAATTTATTCATTAACATTTGTTTTATAAGCCACGAATGCACTAATTCGTGAATTAGTGGCTAAATATTTTTTTGTTTTTATTTTGTCGCGCTAAAACTTCAATAGTTCTAATTCTATCTTTGTACAAATTATTTGCATTAACTTTTTCAATATCCAAATCTGCATCGGAATTTCCTTCCCATCTTCTGCACAAATAAATCGGTTCGTAAATTCTACCAATTTGATAATTGCGGGAAATCTCTAATCCCACAGCGTAATCTTCTCCATAACTTACATTAGGAATTTTTATTTCCCGAAGAATTGGTGTATAAAAAGCGCGCGGCGCACCCAATCCGTTTATTCGCAAAGCATTATTTTTTCCGTTATCCGGTGTCCATTCTTTGTGATCAATAATTCCGGGTGGAATTTCTTCCAAATTGAAATTGGTAAGTTTGTAAGAGCCAATAACCATTGCACATTTTTCTTCATGAAATTTATCAACAATTTTTTGAACAGTATTTTCATCGAAATATAAATCATCACTATCAAGTTGAATTGAAAACTTACCGCAATTCTCATTCATTATTCCTTCATTCCAGCAACCGCCGATTTGCAAATCTTTTCTTTTGGGAATTATATGAATTACTCTTTTATCATTTTCTGCAAAATTTTTTATAATTTCTGAAGTTCCGTCATCAGAATAATTATCAACAATAATTAAATTGAATTTAAAATTTGTTTTCTGATTTAATACTGATTTTATTGCGTCTCCAATTGTTTTGCTTCTGTTTTTAACCGGAATAATTACCGAAGCTTCATTTACAAATTTTTCATTTTCCGTATCAATTTTTTGAAATTCCGAATTTATAAATGTGTCAATATTTTTCAAATGTTTCGTTACAACTTTTTCCATTTCAATTTGATTTTGACGATTTTTCGGATCCACATAATCAAACATTTTTTCACCACTTTTTCTGTTATCGTCTTCATATGTTGTATAAAGAAATTCCGGAATTCTAATAATTTGAAATTTTTCCGAAACTGCCAAACGCGTTTCATACAAGCCGGCGGAATTAAAATTTTCAGTGAAATTATTTACTGCATCTTTTAGCGCATTTGCATTAATTAACAAAACCGGACCAAAGTCAAAATCATCGCGTAAACTTCCGATTTGATAATCAATTAGTGGGTGCTTTAAAATTTTATTTTCTTTTTCCTCATCAAAATTTGAATAAACAATTCCCGCTCCGGTATTTTTTGCAATATTCATTAATCTATCTAAACCAAATTTTCCGAAATTGATATTTGTACTTTTTGAGATTAGAAGAATATAATTTGAATGAGAATTTTTTGCAATTAATCTAATTGCTTCGCTGGAGAAAATGTTTGAAACAATCAATTGATTACAATTTTTTATTTCGGAATTTTCATCGTTTACAAATGCATTAATTGAATTGATTATTTTAGATTGTTTCAATGAACTTATGGTTTTTTCAAAAATTGATTTATTAAACCCCGGTAAAAAAACATCAATTTGGCTGTTCATAATTTTTCTATTTATTAGTAAATGAATATTTCAAAGAATGATTTTAGAAGTTAAAATTAATAAAATCATTTATAACATTTTGTTTTTTTAATAATAAGACATTGTATAATTTTAAATGGAAATATATTTTAGCAATAGAACATTAATTTTTTTTTTAATTTGTGATGACAATAATCACAAGTTAATATTTTCAATATAATAAGTTTGTATAAGTTAAAAACGCAAAAGAATAATATTATAATTTCTTTGCCATTATTTATTTTCTTATTATTTTGACGGTCAAATTACAATTTTAAAAAACTTATTAATCATCTTAAAAGGGGAATTATTTTATGAAAAAAACAGTTCTAATTTTAGTTCTTTTATCTTTTTTTGCATTAACAGTTAACGCCCAAGAAGGTAAAATGTATGTTGGCGGACAAGTAGGAATTTCACTTCCTATGGGAGATTTTGGCGATGCTGCAAATATGGGTTTTGGATTTTTAGGCAATTTCTATTATGGAATTAACCAAAATATCGATTTAACCGGATCAGTTGGTTATATTAGCTGGGGAACAGACGCTGATGGTGCATCATTTAGTAATGTTCCTATTTTAGTTGGTGGAAGATATTATTTCCAAAGATCTAACTTTACTCCTTATGCAGTTGCAGAATTGGGAATAAATAACCTTAGTTTTACTTATGATAGTGGGTTTTTTGGTGATTATTCTGCTACTAGTTCGGATTTTGGATTAGGAATAGGCGGCGGATTTTTATATTCATTAGGAAATATGGATCTTGACGTAAATGCAAAAATTAATATAATCAGCGATTCAAATAATTTAACTGTATTTGGTGGTTTAAGATTTCCAATTAACTAATTTATAAAAATAAATAACAAAGTTTTCTAGGAGAAAATATGAAAAAATTAGTGGTTCTATTATTTAGTTTGACTTTATTATCAAGTATAAGTTTTGCACAATTTGAAGTTGGAAAACATCATGCTGGTCCCTCATTGAGCATTGGTTTTGGCGGATGGGGATTAGGTTTTGGTGCAGATTATGAATACGGAATGAGTTTAAAAGACATCGGTGTTGATGCCCCTGGAACTTTAGGTGTTGGTGGTATTTTCAGATATTACAATTGGAGTGAAGATTACTTTTATGGTGAATGGAGCTATACAGATATTATTATTGGTGCTCAAGGAAATTACCATTTCAAATTAGAAAACAGTAAGATTGATCCTTGGTTAGGTGTTGTTTTAGGGTTTGATATTGATTCTTGGAGTGTTGATAGCAAATTTGGTTATGAAGATTACAATTATGGTTCATCTTCTGGCGGTGGATTATTCTTTAATGGTAATGCCGGTGTTAGATATTGGTTTTCACCAAATATGGCTGCAAGAGCAACTTTTGGTTTCGGAAATTTAGTTAGCTCATTTATTGTTGGTGTTGATTTTAAATTCTAATAAATCTCAACAAACTTTCTTAATGCGGTTAGTTTTTTTAAATTAACCGCATTTTTTTTGCTTCTTTTAAACAACAATTTATTAAATTCTTACCATCTAATTATAAAAATTTACTAAATAATTAATACAATTCTATTTTATAAACAAATTCACTGTTCTTCACTTTTGGAGGATTTTATATGAAAAAAATATTAACAATTTCTATTGCATTATTTTTGTTTTCAAACATATTGTTTGGACAAATGAGTAATACAGCAATTGGATTAAACGGCACTTTTTCAATTCCAATTGGAGATTTTAACGATGTTGCAAAAATGGGTTACGGAGTTTCCGGATCATTTTTTTATAATCTTTCAGATTATTTTCAATTTACCGGAACTGTAGGATATCTTGCTTGGGGTGGTGATAAAATTGAAATTGGTAATACAATTTTAGAAGCAACGGAACCTGCAACATCAATTCCAATATTAGTCGGCGCACGATATTATTTGGATGATAAAGAATTAAATCCCTATATAAGCGGAGAATTAGGCTTACATGTTTTTACATCTGCTGGAACCAAATCAGAAACTGGTGGAGTTGAAACTGATAAAGTTAAAGGCGAAACAAATCCATATTTTGGTTTTGGACTTGGTGGCGGCTTTGTTTATGAATTAAGTAATGATATAAAAGTTGACAGCAATCTGCAATATAATATAATAAATGCAGAAGAAGCTATTGGTTATTTTGCATTGGAAATTGGTTTTATTGTTGGAATTTAATTTTGAATAAATGTAGAGACGCATGGTAATGCGTCTCTACAAATAATTTTATTTTATCAACAACATTTTTTTGGTTTCGCTAAATCCTTCTGTTTCTCATCGATAAAAATAAATTCCGCTTGATAATCCAATTGCATTAAAACTAACTTGGTATTTTCCTGCAGATTTTGATTCATTAACTAAACTAGAAATTTCTTTTCCCAATGCATCAAATATTTTTAATGAGACATTTGATTTCTTTGGCAATGAAAATTCAATTGATGTTGCTGGGTTAAAAGGATTTGGATAATTCTGACCTAAATTAAATTCATTTGGTATGTTTGAAGTTTGTTTAACATCAACCAAATAATCAATTGGAATTGTAAAATTTCCGCCATTTGTACTAATGTTAACTTGTCCGGTATAATTTCCAACATTTAAATTTTGTGCATCAAGAGTCAATGTAATTGTCTGAGAAGAATTAGGCTGAACTGATCCGCTTGCTGGATTTACAGTAACCAAATTCGTATTTGTGCTTTCTCCCAAAGTCCCAAAAGGTCTTATCAAAAATGCACCATTTTCAAAACCTGAAATAGAATTAATGTTTACCCATGTTCCATTATCTTCATTATAATAAAAACTATTATTTGTGCTAACACCATCATAATCAGCGCCGGCGGGATAAAACACATCATTATCACTTGAAATTAAAATGTAAAAGGATTCTCCCTCATTGAAAGAAATAGTTGGTGTTAAATTAATTGTGTACCACATTCCATCTGCAGAAAGAGCAAGATCAAGTTCTCCAAAATCTAAGGTGTTAAAATCACCATCTAAAATTTCTAGATAAATAAGATTTGTAAATACATTTTCAGTTCTCACGTAAAATTCAAATGAATCCATTTCAAAATCATAACCGGAAATTGTAAATTTATTCATCCATGTAAATTTTGCACTTCCGCCAAATCCGTTGTCACCATATCCAATAAAGGAATCCGAGTTATCGTTTCCGTCATCAAGATATAAATAATCATTTCCTAGAACGGAATTATTCTTATCAAAAGTAGAATTCGGATTTTTAATTGATTGAACTTTTTGCGATGAGCTTTTTGAAATTTTAAAATTTCTATCAAATCTATCTGTTAATTTATTTTTTAGATTGCTTTTTTCTAAAGTGTAAACATTGGAATTTTTTTTATCAAAAGATCCGCCAAAATTTCCGCTAACTGAAACATTGAAATTCAAAACTGCTTCACCAGTATTGCTTAAAACAAAACTCGCATTGCCAGTTGAACCCGGGTTTGATTGCAAAGTTAAATTATTTACATTCACCGATGCAACTGCGGCTCCGCCAACTTCAGCATTTGCAATAAAAGCTCCTCTTCCGTGAGTTCCGGCAACAATTCTTCCATCAGATCTTCTTGCGGAAAGATAATTTACGATTACATTTCCAATTGTATTTGTGCCTTCCAAAACCCAATTTGTGCTGTTTCCATTCAAGGAATTTGTTGAATAAATTCCCGTGCTTGTGGCAACCAAAAATAAATTTCCGTTTTGTGTTGGAAGAATGCTTCCTGCTCTAATCGACGGTCCCGGATTATTTTCATCTCCGGTTAAATTTCCTTCCACCGCTGTAAAATTTTGTCCGCCATCTGTTGAGTGAAAAATTCCAACAATATTATAATTTGACATTGTAACTAAAATCTCATTTGCATTATCCGGGTTTATTGAAATATTATGAATATATGAATTTTCGGTTGCTCCGGGGATTGATAATTCTACTGCTCCAGAAGTTTCAGTATTAGCATTATCTAATCTATAGACTTTTGGAGCTTGCGGAGTTTCTGAAATATTGGAAGCACCATAATATAATCTATGCTGAGGACTACTTTCGGAAATTGATAAAGTAGAAATTATATAACCATCCGCAACAGATAAATTTGTAAGTTCATTCCAACCTTCTGTAATTCCTTCACTAAAAGTCTGATTTACCGGAAGCGTACTTAATTGACCATTTCTCCATAATGAGCTTCCAGCCGGATACATCATTATATTTTCATCATTTGGATTAATAACATATGGATTTATAAATGATTGATTTTTTGCATTTTGCGGAGTAATATTGCTCCAGCCATTATCTCTTGAAGGTTTTCCGTTTCCATCATAATTAACTCTTAAAACCGCTCCGTTTTGGGCGGAAGTATAGCAAAAATCATCAGCAAAATATCCGTAACTTCCATCGCCGCTGCTTACATCGTTAGATTCAGAAACTGAAGTTCCATTAAAAGTAAAAAAAGGGCTTCCATTATCTTGTGTTCCTCCCATAATTCTATTATCACCAGCTTCATTTGGCTGTGTAATCATATAAAATTGAGTTACATTGTAGCCATTATTTTTGTTCTCCCATGGAAAAACATCTGCATAATTTGTTTGTGTAATATCTGATGTATAAGACAATCCGCCATCATGTCCCCACCACATTGCTTTGGGATTTGTTGGATTAAAAGCAAATGAATGAATATCCGAATGAAAATTTGGATATTGGAAATGAGTTAAATTATATCCGCCAATCCAATCTAATTTTACATCATCTGGTTTTGTAGCAAATCCGTCTGTTGATCTAAATAAACTTGTTCCGCCAATTAATACAAAATTTTCATTATCGGGTTTAACTGCAACAACCATATTGTAATTATTTTGAGTATGAATAAAATCTTCAAAATCGTTTCCAAAATTTGGCATATTTGCAGATCTGTCTTCAGAAGAACCAGTTGAAACATTTATTTTATGAAATCTTACATCGTCAACTTTATCATCAATTAAACTTCCGGTAAAAGTCATTACATAACAAGTATTTGCGTTTGATGGAGCCAAAGCAAGCACACTTCTTGAATGTTCTGTCGGAAAAGTTGTTGGGGTTATACTAGTCCAATTTTGTCCATCATTTGTAGATTTGTAAACTCCGGGATTATTTGTTGGTGTTATTCCTTGAAATGGTAATGAAACAACGGCTACAAGTGTTCCATTTGCTGCAACATCAATATCTGCATAAACATGATTATTTGTTCCACCAAGCGATAATGAAAATGAATTTCCTCCATCTGTAGATTTTAAAATTCCAAATCCGTGCGAAGCTATAAAAACCGTTCCCGTTGAAGGATTAACAATAATTTTTGATACATAATCATAAGGTGTATTCCATGTCAGCGGATTTGTATCTTTTGCATTTGGTAATAAATTCCATGTTTCGCCATTATCTGTCGATTTGTAAATTCCACCGCCGGTAAAAAATGATTTGTAACCTAAATCTTGACCAGAACCGTTAAATTCTCCGCTTGAGTAATACCAAGTATTTGTTTTACCGGATCTTGTATCTTGTGCAATTGAAGTAACACTCAAAATATGCGAACTGGAACTTTTTAAATTCCATGTTGCGCCATTATCTGTAGATTTCCAAATTCCTCCGGAAACACCTCCGGCAATTATAGTGTTAGCGTTTGCAATATCAATTGCGAGCGCTCTTGTTCTTCCGC
>JBGSKB010000057.1:0-7253 GCA_041741395.1 Melioribacteraceae bacterium | reverse complement strand
CAGAACAATTAAAATTAACTTGTGATCCTAGCTGTTTTAAGTTTGATACAACAGATAGCATTACTCCAATTGAAGGAATTGTTGGGAAAACAAGAGCAATTAAAGCGCTAAAAATTGGGATAGATATTGAAGGACCCGGATATAATATTTTTATTACCGGACTTTCTGGAACTGGTAAGCAAACTTCAATAAAAAAAATATTGAAAGAATTTTTACCAAAAAAAAATATAAAACTTAATGATTACGTTTATGTAAATAATTTTAGAGATAGCGACCATCCTTCACTTTTAATTTTTCCAGCTGGACAAGGAAGAATGTTTAAGAATGATATGAAAAATTCAATTAAACTTCTTCATGAAAATATTCCGCAAATTTTAGAACGCGAACCTTTTTTATCTGAACGGAAAAAATTAGCAACGGAATATGGAAAATCTCAGCAATCATTAGTAAGTAATTTTGAAAAGAAATTAAAAAAAGATAATCTCACACTTGGACAAATTAAAGTTGAAGAGGTATCTCGACCAGAAATTTTTGCAGTAATTGAAAATCAGCCGGTTTATATTCAGCAACTTGATGAATTTGTTCATACAAAAAAAATTAGCGAAAAAGATGCAAAACAAATTGTTAAAAAATATACTGCTCATCAAGATGAACTATATTCTGTTTTTAAGGAAAGTTTAAAACTGACACAAAATTTTCAAACTCAATTAAGTGAACTTGAATCAAATGCAGTGAAAAATTTAATTTCTGCAACTTTTGATGAGCTAAGAGAAAAGTATAAGTCGAAAAAAGCAAAAAAATATTTTGATAAAGTAACCGAAAATATTTTGGAAGATTTGGATATTTTCAAAATTCCTCCGCATCACAAAAACAAAGAACAAGTTGAAAATGCAGAAAATTTATTAGCGTATCAAGTGAACTTAATTCTTGATAATTCCAATGTAAGAGAAATTCCGGTTGTAATTGAAACTTCTCCAACATACAACAATTTATTTGGTGCAATCGAAAAAGTAAATGACGGATCGGGAGTTTGGCAATCAGATTTTACAAATATTAAATCCGGTTCAATATTAAGAGCAAACGGCGGTTATTTAGTTATAAATGCAATTGATGCAATTCAAGAACCGGGTGTTTGGAAAACTCTTAAACGTGTTTTACTTTATGGAAAATTAGAAATTCAAGATTTATCAAGTGTATATCAAATTACATCAAGCACTTTAAACCCGGAACCAATAGAAATTAATTGTAAAGTTATAATGATCGGAAATAATTATTCATATTCTTTGCTTTCAAATTATGAAGATGATTTTAATAAAATTTTCAAAATCAAAGCTGAGTTTGATTATGAAATGAATCGTACGGAAAGTGCTTTGATGGAGTATGCAAAAGTTGTTAAGAAACTTGTAATGCAAGAAAAATTATTAGAGTTTGATAAATCAGCAATTGGTAAAATTATTGAATACGGCGCAAGATATGCCGGTGATCAAACAAAATTAACAACGCGTTTTGCATATATTGCAGATCTTTCAAGAGAAGCAAATTTTTGGGCAAAAGATGAAGGGGAAAAAATTGTTACTTCAATTCATGTGCAGAAAGCTTATGATTCTTCTGTTGAACGACATGCTATGTACGATTCAAAAATGAAAGAAATGATTGATCAAAAAACAATTATGATCGATACTGATGGAACAAGAGTTGGACAAATAAACGGTCTTGCAGTTTACGGCGGAAGTTATTTCTCGTTCGGAAAACCGACAAGAATTACAGCTTCTGTTGGGCTTGGAAACGGAAATATAATAAATGTTGAGAGAGAATCGGGACTAAGCGGAAGCACACATAACAAAGGCGTATTAATTATCACCGGATATTTTAGAGAAAAATTTGGAAAGCGTTTACCGCTTTCATTTACTGCAAGTTTGGTTTTTGAACAAGGATATGGAATGATTGACGGAGACAGCGCATCGGTTACAGAAGTCTGCGCACTCCTTTCCAGCATTGCTGAAATCCCAATTAGGCAAAACTTTGCAATAACCGGATCAATAAATCAAAAAGGTGATATTCAGCCCATTGGCGGAGTAAATGAAAAAATTGAAGGATTTTTTGATGTTTGTAAATCAAGAGGATTTGATAAAACTCATGGAGTAATTATTCCACATCAAAATGTAAAAGATCTTATGCTGAAAGACGAAATTATTGGAGAAGTTAGAAATAAAAATTTTTCAATTTATTCAATCCAAACTGTTGATGAAGCCATAGAATTACTAAGTGGAATTAGAGCTGGCAAACAAATGAAAAACGGAAAATTTCAGCCAAATACTGTTTATGGAAAAGTTGAAAAATGTTTAACAGAAATGAAACACAGAACTCGTCCACAGCCGCAAAATCAAAAAGACAAAGATAATAATGGAACTAACACATCAAAAGTAAAGGGAAAAAATTGAATTCGAGATTTGTAAAAACAAAAATACTTGCAACAATTGGTCCTTCTTCAGATTCTGAAGAAAGTTTGTCATCGCTTGTTGATGAAGGCGTAAATGCATTTCGTTTAAATTTTTCTCACGGTGATAAAGATTATTTCACAGAATTGTTTAAAAGAATTCATAATGTCTGTGAAAAAAAGAAATTACCAATTGCCATTATACAAGATTTGCAAGGACCAAAAATTCGTGTAGGAAAATTAGAAAGTGAATTTGTTTTATTAGAGACAGATAATTCAATCGAAATAACCGTTGAAGATATAATTGGAAATAAAAATATTATTTCAACTTCTTATAAAACTTTAATAAAAGATGCAAAAATTGGCGATACAATTTTAATTGATGATGGTTTAATAAAACTTGAGGTAGTTGAGAAAAAAGAGAATTCCTTAGTCTGCAAAATTATTATTGGCGGAATTCTGAAACCAAAAAAAGGAATGAATTTACCCGGAATGCAATTGAGCGAACCATCTGTTACACTTCGCGATAAAGAAAATATGGAATTCGCATTTAAAGATAGAGTTGATTATGTTGCTTTATCTTTTGTTCGTCATCAAAATGATATTATTGATTTAAAAAAATGGATGGCAGAAAAAGGATTTCAAAAACCAATAATTGCAAAAATTGAAAAGCCGGAAGCTGTGGAAAACTTTGAGGAAATTTTAAAAGTTGCCGATGGAATTATGATTGCCCGCGGTGATTTAGGTGTGGAGTTAGCACCACAATTAGTTCCAATTATACAAAAAAATATTATACAAAGATGTAATTCAGTTGGAAAACTTGTAATTACTGCAACTCAAATGTTGGAATCAATGATGAATAATCCAATTCCAACAAGAGCGGAAGCTTCTGATGTTGCAAATGCAGTTTTAGATGGAACAGATGTAGTTATGTTAAGCGGTGAAACTGCTGCCGGAAAATATCCGCTTACAACAATAAAAATTATGAAAAGTATTCTTTCATCTACAGAACCGCAAACGCAGTTTCAAACAAAAGTTAAATATGAAATTCCTACAAATCAAGTGGATAATATTTTTGATGCAACCGGAAAAAGTTTTGCTGAAATTGCAAATCAAGTAAATGTTTCAGCTATTGTTGTTTTCACACATTTAGGAAGAAAAGCAAGAACCATAGCAAAGTTCCGACCCGCGGCTCCAATATTTGCGTTTTCTGATTCGTTTGAAACTTTGAATATCCTTAATTTATATAGAGGAATTACACCTTTTTATTTGGAAAATATTAAATACAAAGATAAAAGTATTGATTTAGCAAAAGAATTTTTAATAAATAATAAGCTTTGCGAAACTGGAGATTTGATTTTATTTACTGCTGGTGCACCAATTACAGATAACACAAGAACAAGCTGGATTCAAATTTCTTATGCATAAGCTAAGAAAGAAAAATGGAATACAAATTAGCAAAATGGTGGGAACTTCAAGCAAACGGAAAAATACTCTGCACACTTTGTCCGCGTTATTGTACAATAGGTAATGGACAAAAAGGATTTTGCTTCATTCGTGAAAATATTGATAATAAACTTTACTCAATTGGATATGGAAGACCAACCGGATTTGCAATTGATCCAATAGAAAAAAAACCACTTTCTCATTTTTTACCCGGAACACAAATTTTAAGTTTTGGAACTGCCGGATGTAATTTAGGTTGTAAATTTTGTCAGAACTGGTCAATTAGTAAATCCAAACTTGATGAATTAAATTCTTTAGAAGCTACACCAGAACAAGTTGTAAAACTTGCAAAAAAATATAAAACTCCTTCCATCGCATATACTTATAGTGACCCAACAATTTTTGGCGAATATGTAATTGATATTTCAAGAATTGCCCGTGAAGAAAATATTAAATCTGTAATGGTAACTGCCGGTTATATTGATAAAAAAGCCCGGAAAGAAGTTTACAAATTTATTGATGCAGCAAATGTTGATCTAAAAGCATTCACCGAAACTTTCTACCACAAATTAACTTTTTCTCATCTTAACGATGTTTTAAATACATTGATTTGGATTAAAAACGAAACAGAAGTCTGGTTGGAAATTACAACATTGTTAATTCCCGATGAAAATGATAATCCAGAAGAAATTAAAAAAATGTGTAATTGGATTGTTAAGAATTTGGGTGATAATGTTCCTCTACATTTTACCGCATTTCATCCAGATTTTAAAATGAGAGATAAACAAAGAACTCCTTTTTCAACTTTAGAAACGGCAAGAAATATTGCAATAAATGAAGGAATAAATTATTGCTATGTCGGAAATGTTCATAACTTGGAAGGACAAACAACATACTGCCCAAATTGTAAAGAACCGTTAATTATTAGAGATTGGCATGAAGTTCTAGAAATTAAAATGCAAAATGGAAAATGTAAAAATTGTGGTGAAAAAATTTCTGGAGTGTTTTGTTAAACTTAATTCGTTTTAGGAGATTTATTTCTGAAATATTTTAACATATTCATCAAAAATATAAAGTCGATTTCTTTTAAAACCTGTTAGTTCAACTAGTAACCCAAATTTCTCAAATTCTTTAATTAAATTATTAGCTGTTGTAGGAGTAACATTAAGAACTTTAACTACTTTTGAACTATCAACTATCGGATTTTTATATAATTCATCAATAAGTATTTTAGCCTTGATTTGCCTTTTCCCCATTTTTAACAATACTTTATTTTCTAATCTTTGTTTTAGATTAATAATACTATTAAATGTTTCAATTGAACTTTTAGAAGTTTCAACTACACCGACCAAAAAAAACTTTATCCATTGTGAAATATTATTATTAATTCTAGCAATTGTAAGATTGTCATAATAATATGCTTTATTACTTTCAAAAAAATCTGATAAGTATAATGTGGGTTTTACTAAAATTTTATTACTAACTAAATACAGAGTTATTAAAAGTCTTCCAAGTCTTCCGTTACCGTCTAAAAATGGATGAATTGTTTCAAATTGGTAATGACCTATTGCAATTTTAATTAAATGAGGAACATTTATGCTCTCATTATTCAAAAATTTTTCTAAATCACTCATTAATTCGAGAACTTCATCTGGTGCAGGCGGTATAAAAACTGCATCTTTAAGTGTTGCTCCAATCCAATTTTGACTTCTTCTAAATTCACCCTGTGTTTTTTTTTCTCCTCTAACACTTGCTAAAAGAATTTCATGGCTCTTTTTTAGTAATCTATTTGAAAGTGGTAGATTCTTAAGTTCACTAATTGCAAAATTCATTGCGGAAATATAATTTTGCACTTCTTTATAATCAATTCTTCTTTCCGGTTTTATGTCCTCTTCTTTTATAAATGCTTCTTCTATGCTTGTTTGTGTTCCTTCTATTCTGCTTGATTTTGTCGCTTCTTTTGTAATATGCATCATTATAAAAAAATCAACATCAGGAATAAGTTGAGAAAAAGCATTCAATTCGCCAATTTTTCTATTTGCTTCTCCTAATAAACTATTTATTTCCGGTTCAGAAATAATCCATTCAATATTTATCTTATTTGGGGAAAAACTGTAGTATTCATATTGTTTTTTTAAATTTCCGGCTTTAAAGTCTTTTATATCCATAATTTTTCTATATTATAATAATTTATATTATAATTAACGATCTTAACTTGGAATATAAATTTTTATATTCCAAGTTGCAAGATATTTTTGGAATATAATAAATCATATTAGAATTTGGGGGAAATTTTGTAACCCAAAAAGAGCTTTTAACTTATACTCTTTTCAACTATTTTATTTCTTTTTATGTTAATCCATAAAGTTTGTATTTTCATCTTAAGTTTAAGTAGATATAACAAGGTTTTAGAAATTTAAATGGAAAATGCAAAAATTGCGGTGAAAAAATTTCTGGAGCGTTTTGTTAAATCTTATATTTTACATTTCCAAAATCGTTTACTATTTTCAAATATTCAAATAATAAAAAAGTTTTAATATGAAAAATATTTTAATTATTCTTGAAAATTATGCTGTTGAATATGGATTTAAAGTTATTAGTGCAATTTTAATTCTTGTAATTGGTCTTTGGCTTAGCAAAATTCTTACAAAAGTATTTAGAAAATTTTTAATTCGAAGTAATGTTGATGTTACACTTCTAAAATTCTTTTCTTCACTTATGAGAATTTTTCTTATAACTTTTGTAATTATTGCCGCCGTTAACAAATTAGGAGTTGAAACAACATCTTTTGTTGCTATTCTTGGTGCTGCGGGAATAGCCGTGGGATTGGCTTTGCAAGGTTCTCTTTCCAATTTAGCATCGGGAATAATGCTTATTTTTTTTCGACCAATTAAAGTTGGGGATTATATTCAAGGCGGCGGCGGTGAAGGCGTTGTTAAAGAAATTGGAATTTTTGTAACCAAATTAATTTCGCTAGATAACAAAATTTTATTTATTCCAAATTCTAAATTAACTTCGGATAATATTGTAAACTTTACGGCAAATGAAACAAGAAGAGTTGATTTGATTTTTGGAATTGGATATAAATCAGATATTACAACCGCAAAGAATATTATTAAAGATGTGCTAAATAATAATTCTAAAGTGTTAAAAAATCCTCCATCGGATATTTTTGTTAGAGCTTTAGCTGAAAGCAGTGTGCAGATTTCCGTAAGACCTTGGTGTAAAACTGAAGATTATTGGGATGTTCTTTCTGAAGTTACAGAAAATATTAAATTACAATTTGATGTAAATAATATCGTAATTCCATTTCCACAAAGAGATGTTCATTTACACAATAAATAATATTAAATACAGAAATCTTAAAATT
>JBGSKB010000056.1:0-9642 GCA_041741395.1 Melioribacteraceae bacterium | reverse complement strand
TTAACTCTTAATCCGGAATCTGCTAATTCTCTTATTTTATTGGGTATTCCAGCTGTTGAAACGGTAATTCTTGTTCTGCCAATTTTATTTCCTAAATCTTGAAGTAAGATTCTTAAAACTTTTTCTGTCGCAGCATAATTTAAAAGTGGTTCGCCCATTCCCATAAATACAATGTTAGTTACTTCATTCGGTTTAATATCTTTTGATGTATGCAAATATTGATCTAAAATTTCCGCAACAGATAAATTTCTTGTGTAACCCATTAATCCGGTTGCACAGAATTTGCAATCAAGAGGACAACCAACTTGTGTAGAAATACAAAGTGTGCGTCTATCTTTTTCTGGAATTATTACCGATTCAATTTTACTTCCGTCAAAAGTTTCAAATAAATATTTTACTGTATTTGTTGATGAAGAATTTTTCTTTTGTGATAATTTTAGAGAAGATAAATTTGATTTTTCTTTTAGTTTATTTCTCAACGAAACTGGAATGTTTATCATTTCATCAAAATTTTCAGCGTAATTATCAAAAATCCAATTAAAGATTTGTTTACCTCTGAAAGCAGAATCACCCAATTCTTTTGTAAATAGCTGAATTTCTGAAAGATTGAAATTTTTTAAATCAATTAATTTATTTTGTGTTTTCATTCTTTAAATATAATAAAGTGAAAATACTTATCTTATTTTAAAATCTATATTTTATGTGAAAAATAAATATTTGAAATTTCGAAATACATTGTTAGTTTGAATACTATTAAAGATGCTTTAATCCTATATTTTAAAATAATTAGGAGTTAAAATGAATTTTGATTTTACAGAAGAACAGTTGTTGATTCAGCAGACTGCACGAGAATTTACTAAAGCAGAAATTGCTCCAACTACAATTGATAGAGACAAAAATTCAAAATTCCCTACGGAAATTGTAAAAAAATTAGGCGAACTTGGATTTATGGGAATGATGATTTCTCCCGAATACGATGGAGCGGGAATGGATACAGTTTCTTATGTTTTAGCAATGATTGAAATTGCAAAAGTAGATGCATCCGTTGCGGTAATTATGTCGGTTAACAATTCTTTAGTAACAACGGGCTTGCAAAAATGGGGATCTGATTATATCAAAGAAACTTTTCTAAAACCTTTAGCAAGAGGTGAAAAGTTAGGAGCATTTGCTTTATCTGAACCGGAAGCCGGAAGTGATGCAACACATCAGCAAACTTCAGCATATAAAGAAGGTGATTTTTGGATTTTGAATGGTACGAAAAATTGGATTACAAATGGGCAATCTGCAGATTATTATATTGTTATGACTCAAACGGATAAAGAAAAAAGGCATAAGGGGATTACAGCTTTCATGGTTGAAAAAGGTACTGAAGGTTTTGGTCATGGAGTGAAGGAAGATAAATTAGGAATCAGAAGTTCTGATACTTGCACATTAACATTTACGAATTGTAAAATTCCAGAAACAAATATAGTTGGAGAAATTGGTAAAGGTTTTAATTTTGCAATGGATACCTTGAATGGCGGGCGTTATGGAATTGCTGCACAAGCCGTTGGTATTGCAGAAGGCGCTTTTGAAACTGCTTTCAAATATGCGAATGAAAGAAAAGCTTTTGGTACGGAAATTTTTAATCACCAAGCAATTCAATTTAAACTTTCTGAAATGGCAACTGATTTGGAAGCAGCCAAACTACTTACTTTGCAAGCTGCTGCTTTGCGCGATGAAAAGAAACCTTATATTAAACAAGCATCAATGGCAAAACTTTTTGCATCAAAAGTTGCTGTGCAAAATTCACTTGAAGCAATTCAAATTCATGGCGGATATGGTTATGTAAGAGAATATCATGTTGAAAGATTTTTAAGAGATTCTAAAATTACTGAAATTTATGAAGGAACTTCCGAAATTCAAAAATTGGTAATTGCGCGTGAATTACAAAAAGAATTATTATCATAAAAAATTCTTAATTTACATTAAGAAAAATTTTTAAAAAGGATTAAAACTGTGCCCTTAAATGAAAATGATATTCGTAAACTAACTCTTCAAATTATTAATGAATTAGGAACTAAAGCTTCACCGGATTTAGTGAAGCAGATTGTCCAAAAAAAAATTGAGGAAAGTGAATTTATTCCTCAAACTGTTCAAGGTGATAAATCAACCGGAAAAGTAATTTTAACTTCCTTCGGAATGAATCATCCTGGAATTATTGCTGCAGTTACAAAAGTGTTAAGTGATGCAAATTGTGATGTCTCGGATTTGAGTCAAAAATTAATGAGTGAATTTTATACGATGATAATTATTCTGGATATTTCAAATTCGCCAAAAAATTTATCTGAACTACAAATGGAATTAAATAAAGTTGCGGAAGAATTAAAAATAAAAATATACCTTCAGCATGAAGATCTTTTTAGATACATGCATAGAGTCTAAAATTAGGAGATATCAATAAATGCAATACCAGTTTGAGGAAATTCTTGAAACAATAAAAATGACGGAAATTGAGCATTTTGATATCCGTACGGTTACACTTGGGATTAGTCTGAGAGATTGTGCTGATAGAAATTTAGAAATTACAAAAAGAAAAATTTACGATAAGATTTTAAAGTATGGGAAAAATCATGTAAAGTATGCAGGTGAAATTGAAAAACAATATGGTGTTAAAATTGCGAATAAACGAGTTTCGATAACTCCCGCTTCAATTCCGTTTGATATGTTTAATGCAGATGAATTTGTTGAAATTGCTCAAATTTTAGATAAAGCTGCCGCAGAAATTGGAATTGATTATTTGGCTGGTTTCTCCGCTCTTGTTCAAAAGGGAATGACAAATGGTGAAAGAGAGTTAATAAAATCAATACCAATCGCACTTTCAGAAACTCAGCGAGTTTGCTCAAGTGTAAATGTGGCTTCAACAAAAGCCGGAATTAACATGGATGCAGTTTTAATGATGGCTGATGTAATTAAGAAAACTGCAGAATATACAAAAGATCTTGATTCAATTGGGTGTGCGAAGTTAGTTGTATTTTGCAATGTACCGGAAGATAACCCTTTTGTTGCTGGGGCATTTCATGGAATAAGTGAACCGGAAGTTGTTTTAAATGTTGGAATAAGCGGACCCGGCGTTGTTTTAGATGCAATTAAAAGTGCCGGAAATATTGATCTTCATAAACTTTCTGAAGTTATTAAAAAAACAGTTTTTAAAATTACAAGAGCCGGTGAATTAATTGGAAGAGAAGTTGCAAATAAACATGGAATTCCTTTTGGAATTGTTGATATTTCTCTAGCTCCAACTCCAGCACCCGGCGATAGCATCGGTGATATTCTTAAAGCAATGGGTGTTGAAGATGTCGGTGCTCCCGGAACAACTGCAGCTTTGGCAATGTTGAATGATTCAGTAAAAAAAGCCGGACTTATGGCAAGTTCATCAGTTGGAGGTTTAAGCGGAGCTTTCATTCCCGTTAGTGAAGATCAAGCAATGATTGATGCGGTTGAAAGAGGAAATCTTTCAATTGAAAAATTGGAAGCAATGACAGCAGTTTGCTCAGTTGGTTTAGATATGGTTGCAATTCCTGGTGATACACCGGCTTCAACAATTGCTGGAATTATTGCTGATGAATGCGCAATAGGAATTATAAATGATAAAACAACTTCAGCTAGATTAATTCCTGCTTACGGAAAAAAAGTTGGTGAATATATTGATTACGGCGGACTACTTGGTAAAGCTCCAATTATGAGTGTTAGAAATTTATCAAGTCAGAATTTTGTTGGCAGAGGTGGAAGAATTCCAGCACCGGTTAGAAGTTTGACAAATTAAAAATATTAGAACTTATAATTTAAAGTAAATTTTTTCTAAGAGATTCTTAAATGAGTTCATTGTAATTTTGTTAATAAAAAAAGGAGAAAATAAATGAGTAAAGGAATCGGAATACTAATTGTAATTGCAGTAATAGTAATTGGTGCAATTATGTGGGGAATGGGAATTTACAATAACTTAGTCGGTTTAGATGAAGGCGTTTCACAAAGCTGGAGCCAAGTTGAAAATCAATATCAGCGAAGAGCAGATTTAATTCCAAATTTGGTTAATACGGTTAAGGGTGTAGCAAATTTTGAAAAAGAAACATACACTGCTGTAACTGAAGCAAGAGCAAAAGTTAATCAAATTAATATGACTCCGGAAATGTTAAGCGATCCAAACGCTTTTGCACAATTCCAGAGTGCACAAGATGGATTAAGCAGCGCACTTTCAAGATTGTTAGTAACCGTAGAAAATTATCCTCAATTAAAAGCAAATGAAAATTTTTTGCAGCTCCAAGCTCAGTTAGAAGGAACAGAAAATAGAATTTCCGTTGAACGAAAAAAATTTAATGAAGTGGTACAAAATTATAATACAACAGTTAGAAGATTTCCAGCAAGCTTAATTGCTGGTTTCGCAGGATTTTCTCAAAAACAATATTTTAAAGCTGTTGCCGGATCAGAACAAGCTCCAAAAGTCGAGTTTTAATTGGTAACAGGAAAACTTAAATATTTTTTGATTTTAATTTTTGTAATAAAAATTTATGGTCAACCGGAAATTCCTAAATTCAACAATTATGCTGTTGATTTTACTAAATCATTAACAAATGATCAGATCAACTATTTGAATACCGGATTAAAATCTTTTGATGATTCCACATCCAACCAAATTGTTTTTTTTATGAACAAAACTTTGGATGGATATCCGATAGAAATGTTTACACAAGAAACTGCTGAAAAAAATGGAATCGGTACAAAAGAAAATAGTAACGGTGTTTTATTTTATGTTGCCAAAGAAGATAGAAAAATGAGAATTGAAGTTGGATACGGTTTAGAAGGAGCTTTACCGGATGCTTTAGCAAGTTCAATAATCAGAAATGAAGTTGCACCTTACTATAAAAAAGACATGTATTATGAAGGTTCAGTTGCCGGACTTAATGCAATTATGTCGGCAACAAAAGGAGAATATCAAGGAAACCCAAATAATCAAGAAGGTGGTAAATTTCCAATAGGATTTTTAATATTTATTATTTTTATAATATTTATAATGCTTTCAAGAAAGGGCGGGAAAGGAGGACCAGGCGGATTTATATATTATGGCGGTGGTTTAGGAGGAAGTTCAAGAAGTGGTGGATTTAGCAGTAGCGGTGGAAGTTTTGGAGGTTTTAGCGGAGGAGGCGGTTCTTTTGGCGGCGGCGGTGCAAGTGGAAGTTGGTAAAAAAGATAAATAATACTAATTTATCTTGAAATTAGATTTATGATTTCTTATTATTGGATACGTTATGATTGATATTTCTGAAGGTGTTCTTTTATTTAATGATTGTGATTTCTTTGCAGCACATGATTTTTTTGAAGAAATTTGGATGAATGCAATTAAAAGTGAAAAAGAATTTTTCCAAGGGTTAGTTCAAATATCAGTAGGTTCTTTTCATTTAATTTGCGGGAACAAAAATGGCGCAAAAAGTCAATTAGCAAAAGGCAAATTTAAATTGGAGCAATATTTACCTTCATTTTATAATGTAAACATCATTAAATTGGTATCAGAATTATCAATTTTAATAGAAAAAATAGAAGTAAAAGATATATTTAATTTAATTCCAAAAATAGAATTAACAACTTAACAAAACTTTATTAGGAGAATAGCTATGGCTATAATGATAACTGACGAATGCATAAATTGTGGTGCATGCGAACCAGAATGTCCAAATACTGCAATTTATGAAGGTGGAAATGAATGGAGTCTTGGTGGTCAGACTTATGGAGAAAATGATGCAGCTCCTTCCGGAACGGAAGGTTTCTTTTCATCTGATTATTTTTACATTGTACCAGATAAATGTACAGAATGCAAAGGTTTTCATGATGAACCTCAATGTGCTTCTGTATGTCCAGTTGATTGCTGCGTTCCAGATCCAAATCGTGTAGAAACAGAAGAAGAATTATTAGCAAGAAAAGCTCATTTAGATGAAATAGAAAGTAGATAATTTCATTTAGAATAAAAATTAAAACCGTATAGGGAATTCTTATACGGTTTTTTTATTTTTAAATACAAATTTTGGATTTCAGAAAGATGAAAATTGGCAAATATAAATTATCAGTTTTAGAAACTGGAACCTTTGCTTTAGACGGTGGAGCAATGTTTGGAATTATTCCTAAACCATTATGGGAAAAGACAAATCCACCCGATGAAAAAAATAGAATAACGCTTGCAACACGTTGTTTATTGCTTGAATCTGATTCAAAAAAAATTTTAGTTGATACCGGAATGGGAAAAAATTGGAATGAAAAATCAACTGAAATATATAATATTGATCAGAATAAAAATGATTTAACAAACTCGTTATTCGCACATGGAATTAAGGCTGATCAAATTACTGATGTAATTTTAACACATCTTCATTTTGATCATACCGGAGGATCAACAAAATTTGAAAATGATAAATTTATTCCAGCTTTCCCAAACGCAAAATATTATGTTCAAAAAAAACATTTTGAGTGGGCTTTAAATCCAACAGATAGAGACAAAGGAAGTTTTATTCCCTCCACATTTATGGCTTTAATAAATGAAGGAGTTTTGAATTTTTTTAATGGTGAAGAATATTTTGATGATGAAATTCAGTTTTTAACAATAAACGGACACACAATTGCGCAGCAAATGTTGAAAATTTTTGATTCATCAAACACATTTTTATTTTGCGGAGATTTAATACCAACAATGTATCATATTCCAATTCCTTATGTAATGGGTTATGATATTCAGCCATTGGAAACGGTGAAAGAAAAAAAGAAAATTTTGCAAATAGCAGTTGAAGAAAATTGGAAATTGATATTTGAACATGATCATCAAAATGTTTGCGCAACTGTTCAAAAAACCGAAAAAGGATTTTCTTATAAGGAAGGATTTAAAGAATTATTGTGATTGATTTAGAAGATAACGACAATTTTAAATTTGCATGTAATTTTTCTGATTTAAAAGAATCAATTGGAAAAAGATTTTATATAAATGATGTAGATATTGCAATCTTCAAAGTGAATGGAAAAATTTTTGCAGTTAGTAATATTTGTCCTCATCAACATACATCACAAATTTATGAAGGATTTATTGAAAGTGATTGTGTCGTTTGTCCTTTGCATGGTTGGATATTCAAACTTGAAAATGGAAATTTAGCCGGCGGCAGTAAAGGATTAGATGTTTACGAAACAAAAATAATTGATGGCAAAATTTACGTAAAAGCTGAAAATAGAAAATGGAATTGGTGACAAGTTAAAATCAATTTGTAAAAATTACATTGTCATGCTGTCCGTTAGTTAACGGATTATTTCAGCATGTTATCAAATTATCTCAGATTCTGAACCAAGCTTGCCTGCTGCAAGCAGGTTCAGAATGACAAATTTATCAAATAGTTTTATAGAAGTTAACTTTGTTAAAACAACAAATCATATCAAAAGCTAAACAACTTGGATTTAATCTAATCGGATTTGTTAAATATGAAATTCTTGAAAATGAAATAGAGAATTTGGAAAAGTGGCTTTCAATGAATTCTCAAGCTGGAATGGAATATATGGAAAAAAATCTTGATAAAAAGAAAGACGTAAATTTAATTTTAGAAAATTGCAAAAGTGTAATTTCTTTAGGTACGAATTATTTTGTTGATGAAAATTTTGATGAAATTAATAATTCCGGAAAAGTTTCCAGATATGCTTGGGGAAAGGATTATCATTTAATTATTTGGGAAAAATTGAATGAGTTAATTGAATTCGCAAAAACTATTGATCCAAATTTTGAAGCAAAAAGTTATGTTGATACCGGACCGGTAATGGATAAAGTTTGGGCAGTAAAAGCCGGAATAGGCTGGCAAGGAAAACACAGCAATATTATAAATAAAGAAATTGGCAGCTGGTTTTTTATTGCAACAATAATCACAAATTATAATTTTGAAGAATATAATAATCCACTTTTAGATTTTTGCGGAACTTGCACAGCTTGCATAAATGCTTGTCCGACAAACGCAATAATTCAAGATTATGTTGTTGATTCAAACAAATGCATTTCTTATTTAACAATTGAAAACAAAAGTGAGATTTCAGATACTTTTAAAGGAAAATTTGGTAACTGGATTTTTGGCTGCGATATTTGTCAAGAAGTTTGTCCATGGAATAAAAAATTTGCTGAACAAACAAATGTCTGGGAATTTCATACCATTCAAAATAAAACAATTGAGTTTAGCGAAATTGAAAATATGGGAAATTCAGAATTCAAAAAAAGGTTTGAAAATAGTCCGATTTTGAGATCAAAACTTAAAGGATTAAAAAGGAATTCAGAATTTTTGCAGAAAAAGAATTGAAACTATTTTTATTAAATTGTATCTAACTTTTAATTGAAATAAAAAGAAATTTGGAGTATAAAAATGTTAGAAAATCATCATAAAATTGTAATAATTGGTTCCGGACCAGCTGGATTAACTGCCGCAATTTATGCCGCAAGAGCAAATATGAATCCTATAATTTATGAGGGAATGCAGCCAGGCGGACAATTAACAATTACTACCGAAGTAGAAAATTATCCCGGTTTTGAAAATGGAATTCAAGGACCGGAATTAATGGATGTAATGAGAAAGCAAGCATGCAAATTTGGAGCAAAATGTGAATTCAAAGAAATTAACGAAGTTGATTTTTCACAACGACCTTTTAAATTAAAAGCTGAAGATAAAGAAATTACCGCAGATGCAGTTATTATTTCAACCGGTGCAAGTGCAAAATTACTTGGTTTGGAAAGTGAAAAAAATTATATGGGATATGGCGTTTCTGCTTGTGCAACTTGTGACGGATTTTTCTATAAAGGATTAAAAGTTATTGTGGTTGGCGGCGGCGATACCGCAATGGAGGAAGCAAATTATTTAACTAATTTTGCGAGCGAAGTTATTTTAATTCACAGAAGAGACGGATTTAGAGCATCTCAAATAATGCTGGAAAGAACAAAGAAAAATCCTAAAATTAAAATGATGACGAATAGAACGATAAAGGAAGTTTTAGGTGAAGTGAATATGATGGGACACAAAAAAGTAACCAGCGCAATTTTGGAAAATACAAAAGATGGAAGTACTGAAGAAGTAAAAATTGATGGAATATTTATCGCAATTGGTCATCAGCCGAATACAAAAATATTTAATAGAAAATTAGAAATGGATGAAACTGGTTATTTAAAAGTAAAACCGGGTTCAACTTATACAAATGTTGAAGGTGTTTTTGCTGCGGGTGATGTTGCTGATAAAACTTACCGACAAGCAATTACTGCTGCTGGAACCGGTTGTATGGCTGCTTTGGATGCTCAACGCTGGCTTGAAGAAAAAGAATTAGCTTAATAAATTACAGCATATTTAAAAAAGGTCCGATCTTTTTAAAAGATCGGATCTTTGTCTATATAATCAATCAAATATTAGTTTAAAGATTTTCCACTTTTCTCATCTTCTTTTTCAAATTTTCTTGAAACAAAAAATGCTGCAACAAATCCAACTCCGGTTAACGTAATTATTGATAGAGGAATTAAACCTTCATTTAAATCAGCTTGTGCTGCAACTACTCCTAATCCTATTCCTAATCCGGCACCGATGATAATTACACCTAATTTTAACCAAGTGTAAG